>LRSK01000059.1 GCA_001563325.1 Candidatus Thorarchaeota archaeon SMTZ1-83 | reverse complement strand
GACAAGGATGGAGGAGAGGGTAGAGTCCAGAACATCATAGTCGCTGACGAGTCTGCACAGATTCGACTGACCTTCTGGAATGAGGACGTAGACAAGATAAAGGACCTTCACGAGGGAGATGTGGTCAGCGTCACCCATGCCTACGCGAAAGAGGGCTTTAGAGGCGGAGTGGAAGTCCATGTGGGTCGCAAGGCTGAGATCAAGATCAATCCTAGAGGGTCTCCACTGAAGAAACTCGACCTTTCAGACCTAGCATCAGTGCCAAGTCTGGGTGCATCCGGCCCAGGACAAGGATGGAGGAGAGGGTAGAGTCCAGAACATCATAGTCGCTGACGAGTCTGCACAGATTCGACTGACCTTCTGGAATGAGGACGTAGACAGGATAAAGGACCTTCAGGAGGGAGATGTGGTCAGCGTCACCCATGCCTACGCGAAGGAAGGCTTTAGAGGTGGAGTGGAGGTACACTTGGGCCGCAGAGCAGAGATTGAGATCAATCCGAAAGGCTCTCCTTTGGAACAGCTGGACCTCTCAGATTTGTCTGTAGAGTCAAGATCGCAGGCCGCAGGACTTGTGAGAATAAGGGAGATTGATGAGAGCAACGAGGGTAAGAGCGTAGAAGTTTCCGGAATCGTGATGGGAGCTACTCAGGCAAGTCCTGTGTATCCAGCGTGTCCAAGCTGCCGGAAGAAGGTGGAGGAGGAGGGTGGCAGGTTCACTTGTAGCGTGTGTGGTGATGTCAAAGAACCTGAGTACAGGATGTTGTACAAGATAACCGTTGATGATGGGTCTGGCTCTATAAGGGCTACTCTGTTCGGTGAAACTGGAGAGGAGCTACTGGGAATGACAGCCGAAGAGGCACATGAACTAATCACAAAGTCTGGAAACAATCTGGAGCCTCTTGAAAGGAATTCGGACAGAATACTTGGAAAGTATGTTTCTGTACGAGGCCGTGTTTCCAAGTTCAGGGATTCTATGGAGATTGCGGCCAGTGGACTAGCCTTCCCGGATCTTGTCGAGGTAAGCAAGCGCGAAAGGGAGCGCATTGATGAACTAATACGGTAGTATCTGCATCACGATGTGGCCTCGATGAGGGCACGCATTCCCTCCAAGAACCTCTCAACGTCATCGAGATTGTTGTATAAGTAGAAACTGGCCCTGGCCGTTCCCACAGTGGGTTTGATGCCCAATTGATAATGGAAAGGTCCAACACAGTGCCAGCCACTTCTCACCATAACAGAATACTGGTCGTTTAGAAATGCAGCAACATCGTGAGCGGCCTCCACGCAGTCCACGGTGAAAGCAACAAGCCCTGTTTTGATGTTGATATCGTCGGTCCCCACAATCTTGACATGGTCCATGTCTTTGAGATTCTTGAGAGCTACCTCCAGAAGAGATCTCTCGTGTTTCTCAATCTTATTCATTCCAATCCGTGTTAGGTACTCGGCTGCCGTCCCTGCACCAATAGCTCCTGCATAGTTCTGTAGTCCAGCTTCAAATTTCTCAGGGGGCGGCAGGTATTCGGGGAGTATCTGTCCGTTCATATAGCGAACATCAGACACGGTATCGCCTCCGACCAAGAACATGTCCATGGCCTCTAGATGTTCCAGCTTCCCGTAAAGAACCCCCATTCCCGTCGGACCACACATCTTGTGAGCTGATATTGCAGAGAAATCAACGTCCAGCTTCTGTACGTCCAGAGGATGATGCGGCGCATATTGTGCGTCATCAGACGTTACCAAGGCACCTCGGTCGTGGGCAATCTCGATGATTTCGTCAAGAGGTGCAACGGTGCCTGTGACATTCGAAGAGTGCACGATTGATACTAAACGAGTGCTACTATCGATTGCTTCTTTCCAGTCCTCAATGTCGAATGTGCCATCCATTTTTGCCTCAACTATCTCAATCTTCAAGCCATCGCGTCGAGCACGCTCTACAAATGGAAGCGAGCCACTATGGTGTTCCAGTGTGGAAGTGACAATCTTCGCATCCTTTGGGAGTTTCAGTGAAGATGCAACCATGTTGAGAGATTCTGTGGCATTTCGCGTCCAGATACACTCAGCGGCATGTGCTGCATTCAGAAACCGCGCAAACTTCTCTCTGGACGCAGTGTAGGCATTTGACGCTTCTTCGCCCAGTGTGTGGATGCTGCGCCCACCACAAGCGGGATATCTCTCGTAGTACTCATTCATGGCCTGAACCACTTCTATTGGTTTGAGGGCCATGCAAGCACTATCAAGATACACAATGGAACGTCCATTGATCTTGCGATTCAGGACCGGGAAGTCAGCTCTTACATCAAGCATTCCAATCAATCGCCTCTCACTAGTTCCCAGCGATATCCGCCCTTCTCTAGAGCCTTGCTGATCAGACCCTTGTCCACTAGCTGCCGTGCCGCAACAATGAAAGTGTCGCCGCCCGCACAGTCTTGACATACATCAGCATACTCATCACTACGAGCAATCTCGAGAATCTCGGATGTTGTCAGTGGATTGGTCGCATTCTGTAGAATGTTCAACACGCATTGAGCGTTTCTTGAGAGGTCTGACATCGTGTTGGGCTGCGGTGCGGGATTCAATAAGAAGGCTTTGATTGGTGGTCATCCTAGACCCATCATAATCCTTAAATGAATTCTATCAGGGTGCAGCCCGCTCATTCTATGGGGACCACCTGCCCTCATTGTGGGTAATAGGCAGAGGTGAACGATTGTGGGAAGACGACGACGACAGAAAGTACGGCGACGACCTCAGAAACGGATCCCAGACGTGTATCCGTGTCCTAGTTGCGGCAATACATCAATCAAGATTGAACTGAATCGCAGTGATGGGATTGCTGGTGTCAAGTGTGGTTCTTGTGGATTGGAGATGGTCGTAGATGAAGTGAATCCACTGACAGAAGCAGTTGACATCTACGGTGCCTTCATAGATAGGTTCTACGAGAGCCGTAGCGCTCAAACTGCCTAGTGCAAGACTCGATATTCAGCAATTGTTATAAGTGCGGTCAATCCGAGAACGCGGGATTTCTATGCAGATCGAACTCATGGAGTCAATCTTGTCTCTTATGCTCATGGCCATGGGCATTGTAGCCCTCATGCTGATTCTTGCCTACTCGGTTTGGGGCGAGGAAGAAGATGAGTAGTGATATGAGAGTGCGGCCCCGATGAGTTCTGATGAAACACTTCTTCTTGCCTTTGAGAACATTGCAGGACACCTAGCTAATCTGGATTCGATACGCTCTCTTGTGCAGGAACTCACAGGTTGTGGTCACACTATTAGTGAAACAATCCAGTTGCTTGAAGGGAAGATGGAAGAAACTGAAGTGACACTAAGAACAGACCTGCGTATATTGATTAATGAGATTCGACACATCACGAGAGGGAAGTTCTCTGGATGAATGCCTTTTCTCGCCTGGGCAAAGAAATCAACGAGTTTCTTACTCATCACGGAATGGTTTCACCAACGCCAATCCAAGAGAGTGCAATCCCCACCTTACTTGACAGCCAGGATGACGTTCTTCTCCTTTCGCCGACAGGATCTGGCAAGACTGAGGCGGCACTGCTGCCATTGCTCCACAATCTGCAAATGCGTAGAGAAGAACGGGAGCTGTTCGGTTTCTACATTCTCTATATTACGCCACTCAGAGCACTCAATAGAGATGTCTTCACGCGAATCGAGAGTCTATGCGAACATCTTGGACTCACGGTTTCGGTAAGGCATGGTGATACTAGTCAGTACAGAAGAAGACAGCAGGCAATCAAGCCCCCTAACTTGCTCATAACAACTCCAGAGTCACTTCAGGCTATTCTTCCAGGAAAGCGACTCAGATATCATCTGAGGACAGTCTTTGCAGTGGTTGTTGATGAGATTCACGAACTAGCCGATAGCAAAAGAGGGACACAGCTGAGCGTTGGTCTGGAGCGACTTGAACGATTGATTGGCTCGAATGTTCAACGAGTAGGGCTGTCTGCAACCGTTGGGAATGTAGGGGAAGTCGCGAAACTACTTTCGGGTCAAAACCGTGTCGTCAAGACTATCTGGGCAGGATACGATCTTAGGAAAATGGACCTGACAGTGAGCATGCCCGTTCCTCGCCCTGAACACAAGAAGCTAAGTAGGAAGCTCTCCTACCCATTGCATTCTACGGCACGCCTAGAGAGGATTGTTAGTCTGATTGACAGCCATTCTTCAGTCTTGACATTCACGAACACACGATCCTTTGCTGAAACCTTGGGAGTGAAAATGAGAGCGTTGGAGCCCCCCTTTGACTTTGACGTTCATCATGGGTCACTTTCGAGAGACGTTCGTGTTTTGGCTGAGGAACGGTTGAAAGGCGGGGATTCTAAGGCAATCATTGCCACCTCAAGTCTCGAACTGGGCATAGACATCGGTCAGGCCGACCTTGTGATTCAGTACAGCAGTCCTCGCGAGGTGTCGCGAGCTGTTCAACGGACTGGAAGAGCCGGTCACGCGATTGGGAGAACTCCAAAAGGGGTCATCATTTCTACAGTGAATCTAGACGACATCACCGAGTCAGGAGTCATTCGCAGGAGGGCACTACTGAACAAGGTCGAGAGAGCAAACATCCCAATCAGAGCGTGGGATGTCCTCTGTCATCAGATTACCGGCATTCTACTTGATACACCCGAGATTGAGATAGAGGACCTGTTTGCTACTATCACCTCTTCATTTCCATATTCTGAGCTAGAGAAAGAGGAACTGGACAGAATCCTTGAGTTCATGGTTTCCAGAAACCTAGTAGAGATTGACGGTTCCTTGGTTTCAAGAGGTAGAAGAGCACGAGTGTTCTATTATGAGCATCTAAGCACCATTCCAGATGTACATAAGGTCAATGCAGTGGACATGACCACAAGGTCAAGCATCGGAGTCCTAGATGAAGAATATGTGAGTCAGGACATCGAAACTGGTTCTGTCTTTGTCATAAGAGGAAGACCGTGGCAAGTTGTCAGTATAGAAGAGGATGAAGTGTTGTGTTCTCCCGCTATGGATACTGACACAAGCGCACCCAAGTGGATTGGTGAGATGATACCAGTGCCATATGAGGTGGCAACAGAGGTTGCAAAGGTATGGAATGCCGTGGGAGAGAAGAATGAGAAGGACAGTAGGAAGCTACTGGAGAGAGAGTATGGGATTGATGACGAGGCACAGATTCATGTCATTGAAACCGTGAAGTCAGCCAAGAAGGACCTTGGCAGACTGCCATCAAAGCATGTGCTTGTTGTGGAAGACTTTGGAGCCGGTCTTGTTCTCCATGTTCCACTCGGTACAAAGGCGAACGAAGCACTGGGAGTAGTAATCGCCGCACTATTGACCACTCGATTGGGTGTAGAGGTCGCTGTGGAAAGAGACCCATATCGCATTCTATTCACTGCAACCGCAGGACTTGACGCAGAGAGAGTGGTTGATGTGCTCAAGGACTACACTAGTGAGCAGGCTTCTGCGATTCTAAGATTGGCGGTCAAGTCCACTCAGAATTTCTCGTCTAGGTTCATTCACGTCGGTAGAAGAATGGGAATCATTCGCAGGAACGTGAAGATCAAAGAAATTCCCGTCCGGGGGCTCATCGGTGCCTACGAAGATACGCCTGTATTTGATGAAACGATGAGAGAGGTCATGGAGGAGAAGCTGGATGAGTCTAGAGTGATGAGTGTCTTTGATGGGATTGCAAATAGCGAGATTGACATCCACATTGTAAGGACCAAGGCACCGTCAGCTCTTGCTCGGCTCATAGTGGAGGAGAAGTCCCGGTTTGAAGTCATTGGAGAGATTACAGAAGAGAATGAAGTGCTCGCAATGATGGAAGAAAGACTCCTTTCACATCGTTTTAGGTTAGTCTGCGTGGGAAACGGCGATTGGAACTCTGTTCGGACGGTGTCTTCCCTGGAAGACAAGGTTAGCTGCCCAGTCTGTGGATCCACAATGATTGCGGCACTGCATCAGAAGAATGCGGATTTCACAAAGATTGTGAAGAAGCAAATAGCTGGAGAACCTCTTACACGTGAGGAGAACAAGAAGTACAAGGCGGGCGGTCTTACCGCTACACTGGTATCAGACTATGGAAGACGAGCGCTGTTGGTCCTTGCGGGACAAGGCATAGGACCCACGACTGCGTCAAGAATACTCAGACCGGGCCTTGATGACCGTCATTCTCTTCTGAGGGAGATTGCTAAAGCAGAGAAGGAATATGCAAGGACGAGACCGTTCTGGAGTGATTGAGTTGGATAAGCCGTTGATGGTGTTTGCTGGAAGAAGCAATGTCGGGAAGAGCAGCACCATAAGGCTACTCACTGGTAAAAAGGTCCGAGTTGGAAAGCGGCCTGGAAGTACGAAGTGGGAAATCATGATAGACCTCGGACCTGTGACTCTTGTTGATATTCCTGGTTTCGGCTATATGGCGGGAATGAGCAAGATCGCCATTGAAGAGATGAAGACCACGCTCATTCAGAAACTTGAAGGATGGAGTGACAGACTTGCTCTCGCGGTCTTGATAGTCGACATATCGCTCTTCCGAACTCTAGTAGACCGCTGGGAGAGTCGGGGAGAGATACCTATCGATGTTGAGTTCTATACGTTCCTGTCTGAGATATCTGCCAGAGTGATTGTTGTTGCCAACAAGATAGACAAACTGAAGAAACGTGAGCAGCCCCTAGAAGTGGAGTACCTGGCGATGAAATTGAAGGAGGCTCTTCCTGAATCGGAACCATTCATAGTTCCCTTGTCTGCCTCTAGGAAGACAGGAGTCACTGAACTCAGGAAAGCAGTAGAAAACACTCTCCAAGACGACGGTATTGGACGACCGCGTTGGTAAGTGTTACCTCACTTTCTTGAAGATGTAGTAGACTGCGCCTACGGCCAGAATAGTCAGAGATATCATGAGCATGGGGTAGATAGCCCCTGGAGGCTCCACGAAACCCTCAGTGAGCCAGTCTAACATGTTCATGAAGAGTCGAGCGTTGTCTGCTGTATAGAACCACTGGGACTCGCTCTCGTAGACATCCATAACAAGTCCTGAGAACATTATTGCGGAGCCAGAGATCACGATTCTACTCTCATTGTACTCAAAGGCAGACATCCACGGTGGAAAGGTTCCGTTTATTGCTGAGTACGAAAGTGGCCTCTCTGCAAACTCCTCGAGTGTCATGTTCGGAAAGCTGTAGTTTGCAAGATAAGAAACAGTCTTCCTGAACTGGGCGAAGGAGGACTCATGGCCTGTTGCTATTGAGCTTACAAGATCAAGTGGTTTCAGAGTGGCGGTCATCACGATTAGCTCGTTGATGTTCTTGAAGATGGGGTGACCAGAGTCCCACGTACTCGTGTCCAGTCGCATGACCCATGGGGATGTTTCGTTGACTGCATGCTCGTAGTCAAACATCGCGTCGGACCAGGAGATCGTCTGAGTTTCGTTGATGCTGAAACGAGGTCCGGTTATGTTGAGTGCGTCAAGAAGCTTATTCAATGCGATGTTGTCTCCCATGTCCTGCAACGCAAAATCGTCCCAATACTTGGAATTGTTGCCAATCACTGGATTGCCGAGAAGCAGCAGAGAGCTGCCATTGGCCAACATCTCAGCGATTGAAGATACCTCATTTGGCACAAAATCGTAGCTGATATCTGGGTCGGCCAAGATCAGAAGGTCAACATCACTCAGTGTGGCGTTCTCAATAGGGTCGGTATTCACTCTGACCGTGTATTTGGTTGACGCATTGACCATATCGAGTATCAACTTGAAGCCAGCTTCATCATTGGGTGAAAACTGTTGGTCGTGACTTGCATCGTATAGAATGGCGATGGAATCAACGGGCGCCTGAGCGTTCACTGTGACATGAAAACAGCAAAGGAGAATCAATACTGTGATTGCAGCCGCAGCAATCCGGGCGGCTCCTTTGAAACGCACCATAGGCTCATTCAACCATTCTGCTGAGTCAGCGTGCCAGACTCTAGGCCGTGTTAAAAAGTTATCCTCAGTTTCGGCGACTCATCGACTCGTTTCAGTCTGTCCTGCGGAGCTCAGCACTCATGTCCCGCCGCTCAGCGTCGGTGGATTCAACTCTCTTCTGCTGGTTTCGAGCCTCAGCAATTGCCTGGGCTAATAGATGATAACACATCTGCACCTCCCGTTCCATAACGACTGAATGATAGAAGCTGCGACATGTACAGAACACTCCAGGGATGACCAGATACGCCCTGCGCTTTCCTTGCACGATCCATTTCGTTGTTTCACTGGGACGGAACAAAAACTCTAGCACTCGACCCTCCTCCACAGCCCTGAGGGCCCTTACAAACCTCTTACCGTACTTGGAACGAAAGTACTCGATGTCACTCTGGGTCAGCTCTTCTTTCTCAAGCATCTTGACCTCTTTGGAAGGGAGGGACATGTTTCTCATTCACAGTGTCAGACGGTCAGGTTAAAATGTTGTAGGATTGATGACCAACGTTAGTAATGGAGGTTATTTTCGAAGACCGGGCGATGGTGATCAAGGCAGATGACCTTAGAGCCCTCATAGTCGCTGATCTTCATCTTGGTTTCGAGCACACTCTCTACGAGGAGAAAGGAATTGCGTTTCCAGCCCAAGATGCAAGTATGCTCAAGAGAATATCATCAATTGTTGAGAAACACACAATCGAAGATATCTACATAATTGGGGATATCAAGCATTCCATCACTGTACATAGTCCTCCTAATTGGCAGTCAGTACCCAATCTCATGTTGGCTCTTTCGAACCTGTGCAGAGTCCATGTGATTCCTGGAAATCATGATGGCGATTTGCTTCCCCTTCTGCCGAGAAGTGTTTATCTACTAGATGTCCGTGGTACAGTGGTAGGTGAAGGTGGGGAAACAGTAGGACTCCTGCATGGACACTCTTGGCCATCTCCGAAGGTGCTAGAATCACCGATGCTCGTGATAGGGCACAACCACCCGACTCTACGAAACGTGAAAACTGTCGATGCGCCTGAGATTGACCGGGCAGGCAGGCGACGATTTGCGGGTGTAATCCCAGTCATTCTACGTTCGAAACTAGACAAGACTTGTGTACGTCAGAATATCGGCGCTCCTGAAGCTCCTGATGACTCAGAAGGGGTTGTTGTCACTCTTCCAAGCTTCAACGAACTCTTCTCAGGAGTACAGGTCAATACTCCGAAGACGACCTTCTATGGGCCGTTCTTTGAGAATGGTTGTGCTGATATTCTCAAGTCGGACGTATATAGTATGGCCGGAGTGTATCTAGGTACTGTAGAGTCACTACGAAAGCGTTTCAACGAAATGATTAAATGATTCTCCCAGAGGGTTCCCTTCGGCCATGGGTCGGTGGTCTAGCTTGGTATGATTCTTGGTTCGGATCCAAGGGATCGCGAGTTCAAATCTCGTCCGGCCCACCATCTTCTCTCTTTTCTAGGGCATACAACTTATCTCAGAGTGGCCAACCTAGAAGTAGCATGACTGACGTCTATAAGATAATGGCGAAGTACTACGATCACATGTATTCGTGGAAGGATTATGAGAGCGAGGCCCAAAGACTCCACGAGATTGTGCAGAAATACAAGACTTCGCCTGGAAAGGACCTCTTAGATGTCGGATGTGGCACCGGAGGACACATTGAGTATCTAAAGCAGTATTACGATGTCAGTGGGTTGGACCTCAGTGAGGAGATGCTTGCAGTTGCCAAAGAGAAGCATAAGGACGTTCTATTCATATGTGCAAACATGAAGAGTATGAAGCTGAATCATAGGTACGATGTAATTACCAGTCTCTTTGGGTCCATAAGTCACCTCACAACACAAGAAGAACTGGCAGATGCGATTCGGTCATTCTCAATGCATACTAGGCAGGGTGGCGTGGTCATCATTGAACCTTTTGTGACTACAGAGACTGTGCGTCCTGAGTCTCTGGGCATTAACTGTGTGAACCTACCAGATGTCAAAATCGCTCGTGTCAATAGAGGTAGATTGGAGGGAAACATAGCATACCTCGATTTTCACTTCCTCATTGCAACAGAGAATGGAGTTGAACACCTCTTTGACCCAAGTCCAATGGGTGTATTCCCAAGAGCTGTCTTCAAGGACATAATGGAGGACAATGGGTTCAATGTGGACTATGTTGAGCCGGGCCTCATGGAGAGGACAGGGCTCTTTGTTGGTGTTAGGAGCTAGTCGAGGCTCCTAATGTATCATGGTTGTATAGCATTCAGACCATGGAGAACCACTGCCGCTGAACCTGCAGGACCTATATCAAAACGTGCATCAAGGCTGAAACATTCACCCATGTCCATCTCTTTTCTAGAGAATGACTTGTTGCTTCCAGAGAATGCGACCACAACTCTTTCGCCTGACTTGACTCGACTCACGATGTCGTCGATGTTTATGCGCTCCTTGGCTAGCATTGGTGATGTTATCAGTACAGGACGTTCTACACTCAGAACATCGAGTACATCACGGAGGTCTGGCAGAACCATGAAACTTCCGTTCATCTTCATGGCGAAACGGTTTGCCTCAGGTACACCAGTCTGTGCAGCAGACCCTTCAGCTTTGGTAACAGCAAAGTTCGAAAAACCAAGTCCGTATACCACTTGTGCGGTTTCAACCACTTTGCTGACGGCATGTACATCATGCAGTACGACGTAGACATTCTTCAGTAAGTCACTCAAGATGTTTCTTTACCTCCTCTCCAATCAGATGAGAGATTAGTGGTGGGACACTCTCACCCACTTGGTTGTACTGACTATCTGTCGGACCCGTGAACACAAATGAGTCCGGGTAACTCATGAGTCTTGCGTGCTCTCGAACCGTTAGAAGTCTATCTTCAAACGGATGAATGTATCTTGACAGCCCGATTATCGATGTGGACACTTGATCAGGGGAAAGGCGCACCCAGTTCGGCATTGTACGCTTCTTGGACGCGCGAAAGTGCTTGGCACCGTGACGCCAGGGAGTCTTCCTGACAGCCTTCATCCTGGCCTCGGTCAGAGGGTGAAGGTCATGGTTAGCAATGTACTCAACAGAAGCAAAGAGTGCATCTACACCTAGTGGTGGGAGGTCTCCAATTGCCTCCATGACTCGTGGGGGAGTTCCTCTAGGAAGGTTGAACTTCACATTGCTGATGAAGACTCTGAGCCGCTTTGAGGGGTTGCCATGTTGATGGGCACGAACCATATTGAACTCGATATTGTCAATCCCTAGTCGTTCAAACTCTTGGCTCACAATCTCGCCGCCGCCCTTGTGTAGTAATGCAGCGACGTTCTCGATTACAAATACTGCAGGTTCCAAGTCCCCAATTACCCTGATAGTGTCGAGAAGAAGTCTGGCTGTTCCCGTGCCATATATTCGTTCGGCTGCTGGAGTATCACTATCAGGATTTGCACGACTGAACTCTTCACAAGGTGGAGAGGCGATGACGATATCAGGTGCGCCACTGAGCTCTTTCAGAATCCGGATAGAGTGAGTTGCCCCTATGTCCCTTTGGAGAACGTTTGCTTCGCGATAATTCAAGGCGTAAGTAGCCAGTGCAAAGGGATCGATATCCACAGCTAGATGTGAATCATGAGAGTATGATGTGAAACCCGACGAAAAGCCACCTGCACCTGAGAATAGGTCCAACACCTTCATGTCTGCCTGCCATTCTGTCTGTTGTGAACATGAGTCTTGCGCACAGAACATTCTGAACACGCTTTGATAAGTCGTGAAGGAAGAGTTCAAAAGTGGCGATACGCCTTCCCGCTGCAAATCTCAGCGACTGGGTGTGAGAGAATGGGAAGAGGCACCGGGCGCGGCAAGAGTATCCTATTTGGAGAGCATTTTGTAGTCTACGGCCTTCCAGCATTGGCGGCAGGCATATCTGCAGAAACGGTGGCACTCGTAAGCAGATCTAAGGATCTTGGCTGGAGAATTGATGACAGAAGGCCCGAAGTGCCTGGTTACAAGGCCAAGAAGCTAAATGAACAGACTGTTTCAATCAACAACGTGCTAAAGGCCACAGGATTGGATATGGGTGGCAAGGGCATCTTTATCGAGTATGAAGGGGACTTGGTCTGTGCCTCGGGATTTGGGGCCAGTGCCGCAAGCTGTGTGTCCCTTGCACGGGCTCTCAATGACGAGTTTGGGCTCGGACTTGATGATGATAGGATAAACGAGATTGCATTCGAGGGGGAGAAGGGGTATCATGGCACTCCATCAGGGATTGATAACACAGCCTCGACCTTTGGTGGCCTTGTCTGGTATGTGAGAGATCTTGATGGAGGTGCTCCTACTTTTGAGAAGCTCAAGCTCAAGAACCCGGTTCATCTGACAATAGCCTCCACGGGCCTTACCGCAAGTACTACAGAAGTCGTTGGGGACGTTAGAAGCAGGAAGGAGCAGAATCCTGGTTGGTTTGAGAAGATTGCTAACGAGTACGTAGGCTTAGTTCACGAAGCGAGAGATGCTCTGCTTGAGTTCAATCTCGACAAAGTTGGAGAACTGATGAACAAAAACCATGAATTGTTGCAGAATCTAACTGTTTCTTGTGATGAACTGGACGAAATGGTTGAAATTGCAAGAAGAAGCGGGGCTCTTGGGGCAAAACTCACAGGAACTGGGCGAGGGGGTAACATGATTGCGATCGCTCCAGACGGAGAAGTTCAGAAGCGGATTGGTGATGCATTAGAGAAGAATGGAGCCCCTCTTGTCTACAATACTACTTTCGGGCTTTGATTGAGGTGTGAAGATGACACTTGAGAAATACATAGGACAACTTCTAGGAGATGGAAAACTTAGGAAGATAGACAGTAGTATATCCAAGAATCTGGAGATTGCGGGGGTACTGTATTCTATAGAGCCTACGCCCGCATTATTCGAGAATGTCAAAGAGTCCGATTTCAGAGTTGCTGGCAACCTATTCTGTACGAAGGAACAGATTGCTGATTACTTTGAAATAGATGTGAGGGATATAATTCCGACATTGGCCAGCGCCATTGAGAATCGCAGTCAACCCGAAACAACTGATGATGCTCCATGTCAGGAAGTGGTGAGGAGCGATGTAGACCTAGATGTGCTGCCGATACTGCTTCACAATGAGTTGGACGGTGGCCCATATATCTCGTCTGGAGTTGTGGTGGCTGCGGATTCTGAGTATGGTCAGAATCTGGACTTCCATAGGGCAATGCAGATTGGGAAAGACAGAATGGTGACAAGAGTTGTACGTGGTCGTGACTTCCACAAGTTCCTTGAGAGAGCCGGTGAAGTTGATGTTGCCTTCTGCATCGGCAACACTCCCGAAGTGTTGATTGCGGCCGCAACGTCCGTTGAAACAGGAATAAACGAGCTGGAGATAGCAAATGCTCTGAGACCGATCCAAGTGACCAGAGCCAAGAGTGTTGACCTGATGATTCCTGCAAACTGTGAGTTCGTCCTCGAGGGAAGGGTGATTCTTGATGAGAGGCATGATGAGGGGCCATTCATAGATTTGACGGAGACTGTGGACGTCATCCGGCAGGAGCCGGTATTTGAAGTCAAAAAGATCACTCATAGAAAGACCGCCATCTGGCAGGGCTTGCTACCCGGTCGGCTCGAACACAAGATACTCATGGGAATGCCGCGAGAGCCGACGGTGTTCAGGAGTATCAAGGAACGTGGAGTCGATGTCTTGGATGTGAACATCACTCCTGGTGGTACCAGCTGGCTTCACATCGCTGTGCAAATCAGAAAGATGTATGATGATGATGGACTGAAAGCTCTTGAGGGTGCATTTGCAGGCCACCGCAGTGCAAAACATGTCTGGGTCTACGATGAGGACATCGACATCTATGATGAGCAAGAAAGGGAGTGGGCCATGGCAACTCGATTCCAGGGAGATGTGAATCTGCTCATAAAGGACAGAGAGCCAGGTAGCTCACTAGACCCGAGTGCAGAGCCTGGCACAAAGATGACAACAAAGATCGGATTCGACTGCACCAAGGTATTGGAGTCCAAAGGTAAGAGCTTTGACAAGGCAGATTTTCCAAGGGTGGATTTGAAGAAGTTCTTGGGTGAATGAGATGGGACTAGACCTCACATCAGAAGAGCAGGATATGCTTGAAGGGAAGATGGGCAAAGCCACTAGGAAATCCATGGAGATTATCACCACCTTGGGTGAGATTTATGGCGCCGAGCGATTGATTCCAGTCGTCAGCGTTCAGATAGCAGGTGTTTCCTATCACAATCTGGGTGAAGCTGGTCTCGAGTACCTCTCGGAGATGGCAGAAGATGGGCAGACACGCGTTCTGACCACTCTGAATCCTGCTGGTATGGACCTTTTGGAATGGAAGAAACATGGCATTAGTGATGAATTTGCTGTGAATCAACAGAGAGTGGTTGATGCTTTCTCAAAGATGGGAGTAGTCACCACTTGTACCTGCACGCCCTATCTGATTGGTAACCTGCCACATTATGGTGAACACATTGCTTGGGCAGAATCCTCGGCAGTATGTTTTGCCAACTCAGTCATTGGTGCTCATACAAACAGGGAGGGTGGACCGAGCGCTCTAGCTTCTGCGCTCACAGGCAAGACTGCAGAGTATGGGTTCCACCTTGAGAAGAACAGGATAGCACAAGTCGGATATGAAATAGAAGTAGAGCTGAAGACAACTGATGATTTCGGGCTATTGGGGAAGGTCATTGGAGACCGCACTGGGAAAGAGATTCCCTACATCACTGGAGTTACCCATGCTACAACCGACCATCTCAGATCGTTTTGTGCGTCAATCGCGACATACGGTGGAGTTGCTCTATTCCACATGGAAGGGATTACGCCAAATCGCACGAGAATACCTGAGAACACAGAAACTGTGACCAAGGACGACCTTGAGAAAGCCAGAGAGGAGCTAGATGACGAGAACGCAGAGATCGATTTCATCAGCGTAGGGTGCCCGCATGCCAGCATCGCTGACATAGCTAGGGTGGCCGAGATGCTTGATGGGAAGAAGGTGACTGAAGGTAAGACTGTTTGGATAACTACTGCAAAGCCGACCAAGGACGTGGCCATCAAGATGGGCTACTACGATAAAATAGAGAAGGCCGGTGCATACCTGGTGAGTGACGCGTGTTGCGCGGTAGCACCACTGAAGGGACGTTTCAAAGGTCTGATGACAGATTCTGCCAAGGCATGTTTCTACGCTAGAGGAAAGAATAGATTCGACGTGAAGATAAGAACAATAGATGAGTGTATGAGGGAGGCAATCTCATGAAAGAGTTACAGGGACGCAAAATCTACAAGGGAAAGGCGGAGGGAGAAGCACTTGTGACGAGTGTGGATCTTAGTTTCTACGGTGGTGTCGACCCTGAAACGGGGGAGGTTGTAGAGAAAGACCATCCGCTTGAGGGTGTGTCAGTGGCCGGCAAGATTCTGGTCATGCCGAGCGGAAAGGGTTCGACAGTCGGATCATATGTCCTCTATGCTCTCAAAAGGGCAGAAAGGGCTCCAGCTGCCATTGTGAACAAGGAAACTGACCCGGTCATCGCAGTTGGCAGCATAATATCAGAGATACCCACTATCGACAGTATTGACATCGAGAAGATCAAGACTGGGCAGACTGTGAAAGTGGACGCCGACCGCGGCGTCGTTTCCATTCACGAATAGACTCAGAATCGCTGTATTTGAGGTTCGAAGTCCTCAGTTGTGAATGAGACTTCGCCATCCTCTGGGACCTTTCCGCGTTCGCGGAGGACTTGTCTGGTCAATAAGAAGTACACCAGAGCCAAAGCTTTCCTCCCTCGGTTGTTAGATGGAATCACTAGGTCCACACCTGTAGTTACATTGTCAGTGTCGCATAGAGCGATGACTGGGACTCCGATCTTACCCGCCTCGGAAAGGGCTTGTTGGTCTGTCCTAGGGTCAGTGAGAATCACCAAGTCAGGTTCAACGTAGACACGAGGGCCAGCAATGTTAGGATTTGTCAATGACCCGGGAACGAATCGGTCAGTGAATGCTGTTGCACCTGTGAAGTAAGCAAAACTCTCCACTGGACGCTTGCCATATACTCTTCCAGAGATGACGACAACCTTCGAGGGTTCGAATCGCGAGATGAACTTGGCAGCAGCTCTGATTCTCTCATCGGTCTTTCTGACGTCCAAGACGTACAGACCAATGGGCCGTTGTCTATAGACAAATGGGTCCATATCCTGAGTCTTCACCTGTGTTCCAATATGGCACCCAGCAGCCAGATACTTGTCCATTGGAGTTAGGAGCTCAGGTTCAGGGATCTCTGTTTCGCTCATCACTGTTTACCCTCCAAGACCTCAGTTGTAGCAAATGCCATGAAACTATCAATGATGTCGATGTGAGATAGTAGCATCCTTCTACAACAGTACCTATGGAGACCCAAGTTGTCAAGGACTGTTGCAGGGTCCTCTCCATCGCGTACCTGGCGCTTGAACTGCTCGAACTTGTCTGCAACTACTTTCCCACATGTGAAACAACGTACTGGAATAATCATCTTCTCTTCTCACCTGTATGACTTCTGATAGCGGGAGCGTGCCGAGGGTCCACCGAACTTCTTGGGTTCCGTACGCCGAGGATCGCCAACGAGCATTGTTCTATCGTGCTCCAGCATTCGAGAGCGTGCCTCGAAGTCTTGGCTCATCTGAAACAGACCGGTGGCAATTGCCATTCGTATTGCATCAGCCTGACTCATGAAACCGCCTCCCTTAACACGCACTCTGATATCATATCTCTGCCAATCATCACCGAATAGAACCAACGGCTCCATGATTCTCAATTTGGCTATTTCAGGCTGGAAAACCTCAAATGGTCGACCGTTGATTCTGATACGCCCTTGACCATTCTTAATCGTGGCCTTCGCTAGTGATGTCTTTCTCTTTCCCGTGGAAACGACAACTCTGATAGCCATTTTAGACGGCCTCCGGGTTTCTCCATCCGAGCTCGTGGCACAGATCTTCGATTCTGATGTGCTTTCGGGTTAGGCTCTTATAGCGTGAGCCCTCAAGCACAATCTTCTCTGAGTCTGCTAGGTCGTCAGGGACTCCCATGAAGACCTTCACACGCTTGTAGGCCGCCTTTCCACGGGGCGTAGGCCAAGGCAACATGCCGCGGACAATCCGACGGACCATTTTGTCAGGACGTCGATGGTGGAAGGGGCCCTTCCTGGGATTGTATGATGTACGAATGTTGAACTTCTCTTTGTAGGCTTCAATGACCGTACGACGGTCGCCTGTGACAATGGCCTTCTCGGCATTCACAATAGCAGCTGTTTCACCAAGGAGAACAGCCTTGGCCACTTTCGAGGCCAGTCTTCCGACTACCATGTCCTCGGCATCATAGACTTTCACTTCTTGCTCGCTCATTGAAACCACCTACACAATGATTGTGACTCCTTTGCCCTTTGGGGCTTGGTGGAGTAGTTCGTCTATGCTGATAAGCGAACCACCCGCTCCAACTATTACCGACCTAGCTGAGGCAGACGCATTCAAGGCAGCTACCGTAACTTTGTGTGATAGGCTTCCTGAACCCAAAACCTTGCCAGGGACTACAACAACGTCGCCGGCACTAGTATGCCGACCGATCTTTCCGACGTTGACTTCGGGTCGTTTTCTGGCTGGTCGCGCGACTAGTTCTGCGACTCTCTTCCAAATCTTGGCATCGTGCTTTGTTGATGTTCTCCTCAGTGCGTTAATCAGCGCACGAGTGTTGGGGTCAGTTGATCCAGATTCCACCATATCTGCTCACCTCATAGTCTGCCAACAGAATCAAGAGTCACTCTGAATCTCTCCTTCAGGTTCTCAACCGCATTCACAACAATCTCATCGGGTGGCAGCGAGCCTGTAGACTCAACTCTGAAAAGGAAGGCATTGTTCTTGGGCGCTATTGTGATTGCCTCAGGTTCGCACTCCTGAACGCATATTTCGCACATACTGCAGTCCAGAGTGTTCTGTGTGACAAGCGTGTCATTGTCAATCAGGAATATCTTCCTTGGACAAGCCTCGACACACGCTTCACACTTGGTGCATTTCTCCCTGTCCACTTCAACTATGGGAACGTGCTTGTATGCCACTGTCGAAACTGGCTGGAACTTGGCGTTCTCAGCTCCTGTACCAAGACGTGCGTACGCCTCGATTATCAGTCGCTGGTTCGGAGCCAACTTTACAAGAGGAATATCATTGGTTGCGGGAACTATCTTTGGGTCTTGTGAAACAAGATCACCAGAATGGACTACTATTTCCTCGCTTCCGGATTCCTTCTCTAGCGTAAGTGTGCACTGACAGAGGCTGCAGCCTTTGCCCTCACAGTCACACTCCTGAGGTAGGTTGTAGCTCTCAAGGTCCGTGACTAGAGGTATCAAACCAAGTCTATGAGCTAGAATCTCATCATACATTACACTGGTGTTCTCTAGGACAAGCACCTCGTCAATTGTCATCGCGGGCACTCTCGTAAGCATAGTTCTCCTGAGTGCATTTGCAAACGCAACATCAATGCCCTCCACAAGAAAGTGAATTGCATCGTCTTGCTTGTGAATGATAGTGATTTCCATTAGCTCACCAACCATGGAGGTGTATACCCAAAACACATGATCCCGGACGGACTCGCTACGGGACTCGAAGTCAAGCAGCTCTGTCGCCCGTGCCCTGGGCGAGTCCCTCAGCTTACGGTTCCCATAAAAGCATTGCCTTAGGACTTCGCAATCTGCGAAGAAGAGAGGACTACATCACTAGGAAGCTATCTGCACCATGTCCTTGAGACCATTGACTATCAACTTGTATCCATCAAGACGTTGCTTTGGATCGATGGCAACCATTCCGTAAGTGGGGACTCCAAGGAGATCCTCTACAGACCGAGGCTTCATGGACCCCGGAATGTCCTGTTTGTTGGCTATTGCTATGACAGGGACGCCATCTATCTTGTCTTTGTACTTTTGAAGCAGCATACGAGTCTTCAGGACAGCTTTTGGATTGCTCTCAGTGACAACCACAATCATCTTGCTCCCCTTCAGAAGGTCGGCCCACATGAACTCAAAGTGGGACTGACCGCCCATCTCCAGAAGTGTGACCCTTGTGGAATCGTCAAGAGAAATAGTACCTACGTCACATCCAACGGTCGGTTGATAGTTCGTGTGCAGCTTCTCAGTGTTCTCAGTGAGAAGCTTGATGAGCGTGGACTTACCAGCATATCCAGCGCCCATCAGGGCGACCTTCACATATCGGGTCATGTTCTTTGACTCCATAGAGCGGACGCGTCAGCTTCGATGTGCGAACATATCAGCTGATGTATTTCCTAGGTAACACCGACTATTGCCACGGCGCCCAGTTCATGTGCCACTTAAGGATGCTCAATTGGCTCCTGCTCTTTACACGGTAGGCGCCCAACAGAAGTGCTTAACAATGACCACGAGGCCAGCATGAGGGAGCTGATATCATGTCTATCATAGACCCCCATTTCATTGTGATAGAGAATGGGGCTCTAAGCAAAGTAGATGACTTCTTGGAAGACTATCAGCGACCAATATTCGTTACTGACGATCTCCTGTTTTCCACCTACAAAGAGGAGGTCGAGAAACTCATGGGCCAAGAACAGACATGGTTCATGGTATCTGAGTATCAGAGTGGTGTGCCTCCCGCTCTTCTTGAAAAAGACATCATCCTTGGATTTGGTGGCGGTCGGAGTATTGACACAGCCAAGCTATTGGCAAGAGACACGGGACTCAACTGGATATCAGTGCCAACTGCAGCCTCTCATGATGGCATTGCAAGCGATGTGGCCTCCGTGAGTCAGAACGGTTATCGATATTCAGTAAGGTGCAAGAGTCCCATTGGTGTCATAGCAGACCTCTCAGTAATTGAGAAGGCTCCACCAAGCCTGACTCTGGCAGGAATAGGGGACATTGTATGCAAGTCGTCAAGCTTGGGAGAATGGCGTCTGGCTCATGAAGAGCGTAATGAGCCCTTTGAGAAGAGAGTATACGCACTGGTCGAGTCTGCACTGGAATCCGTTCTGCAGGATGAGGGTCTGGAAGCTCTTGTGAGAGCAGAAATAGACGCAGGAAGGGCCATGAGTATCTTCGGTAGTTCTAGACCTTGTTCCGGTACAGAACATGCTATTTCACATGCCATGGACAGACAGTGCAATGAACTCCATGGCCTTCAGGTTGCCTTTGCCACCCCCATCTGTCTACACTATCTTCGTGAAGCCGGTTATACAGACTATGGGGCAGAGGATATGCACCAGTTCTTGCTTGAGAGGAATATGCCAGCACGTCTTGGTGACCTGAGTCTGTCAGAGAGTCAACTCTTGGATCACATTCAACATGGCCTAGACATAATGCAACGGCGAGATAGATATTCGGTCCTAGAACATCTTGCTGTTGAGAATACGGACATCTTGGAGACTTTGGTGACGCTCGAATACTATAATGAATGAGCTCGGTCTGGTGGAAGAGGCCAGCTTCTGACACTTCGGCAGTTTTAAAAGAATCTGGAATCTGGGCGGGGGAGAACGCCCCCAGGATTGGGAGCGTGTTCTGTATTCATACCAATGAAGTGAGAACAGAGGTAAAAAAGATGCCAAAGCCGTCATTCGTTGAATGGGAAGCTACTGAGGAGCTTCAGAAGAAAGCCCTTGAGGCTCTTGAGATAGCCAAAGACACAGGTCGAATCAAGAAAGGAATCAATGAAACCACGAAGAGTATCGAGCGTGGAATTGCTCGTCTGGTGATTGTGGCAGAAGATGTCGAACCAGCCGAAGTGATCATGTATATCCCAGGACTCTGCGACGACCGCAAGGCCCCCTACATCTTCGTGCCAAATAAGAGAGAACTTGGAACTGCCGCGGGGATTGAGAGACCTACGGCAGCGGTTGCGATTGTTGTCGAGGGAAAAGCAAAGGACCTAGTGTCCGATGTGATTGAGAAGATCGGTGCGCTACGTAAGTGACTCAGGTGATGGCTTTCAATGAGCAAGAAAGACGAAGAAGTTGTTACCCCGGCAATCCCCGCTGAAGTGATTCAGTTGCTAGGACGAACCGGAGTGACTGGAGAGATCTCTCAGGTTCGTGTCAAGATTCTGGATGGCAGAGACAAGGGGAGAGTCCTCACGCGCAACGTAAAGGGACCTGTCAGAATGGGAGATATTCTGATACTCCGTGAAACAGAACGAGAAGCCAGGAAGATGAGGAGGCGCTAGACTAGAGATGGTCGGAACACAACGCTGCATCTTCTGTGGAAAAGACATCGAACCAGGTACAGGCTCAGCATTTGTGCAGACAAAGGATGGTGCAGTCCTTTGGTTCTGTTCTAACAAATGCAAGACTGCTAGACTGAAACGCAAGATGAAGCCAAGGGCCACAAAGTGGACTGCAGGTTTCGAGAAAGGCGGTAGGACCAAATAGAATCTCAGATTGATATCCTAAGTGGCACGATGTGCCATCTGAGGACCTTATTGCCTCTCAACCTCTTCTTCAATGAAGTCGAAGACAGCCTGGGCGAGGGCTCTTATGTCACTCTCTGGTACTCCCTCAGAGTCTTTCCCAAAGAGCGCTTCCAACGATTCCAACACATGATTTGAAACATCGCCCTTCTCGATTGATGCTCTTACTTGATTCCGAATCTCTACGGTGTAGTCTATATCCGTCTTCGCATACTTTTCGATGTAGGTGCGCGCAAGGTCGTCTGCATCTTCAGACTCAGTAAGACCGCCCTCTTGGGTCCAGAGTGCAATCTCAGTTGCTGCGGTTTCTGGGGCGTCCGATGCATGTGCAATATTGACTCCTGCCCATATGCCGTACTTGCCTCGGAGCGATTCAGGTGCAGCCTTCTGCACAAAGGTGGCACCAAGAGCATCTCGTACCCCTTGAATAACATCATCTGCCTCAAGAATCATTGCTAGAACTGGAGCAGAGCTGATAAACTGGACCAACCAGGGGAAGAAGGGTTTCTCCTTGTGAACATCGTAGTGCATCTTGGCCAATGACTCGGAAACCTTCATCTCCTTGAATGCCTTGACTTGATAGCCTCGATCCATGAAAGCCTTCAGGACACGTGCACCAACACTTCTCCGAACTGTACCATCTGGTTTGACTATGACGAGGGAGCGCTCCATGACAGCCACATCTATCACTTGTCTTGTAGTCGCGACGCAGGAAGGACCTATTTTAGGCTTATGACCCGACTGCTTCGCGAACCGGCTCAAGCAATAGTTTCATAAACGTCAGCTCATGGTCGGCTGCAAGTCTTCTTGTGAGGTGTCACCCATGACTGAGGCCAAGCCAAGGCAGAGTGCAAAGTTGCGTTCGCCGATTGTCACTGTACTTGGTCATATCGATCATGGAAAGACCTCGCTTCTTGACAGAATGCGTGGCACTGCTGTCCAAGACCGTGAAGCTGCAGGGACGATCTGTGGTGACCTCCTGAAGACCGTGAGGACAGAACTCACTATCGATGGTCTGCTGTTCATTGACACGCCTGGTCACGAGGCGTACCTGAACCTCCGCAGGAGAGGAGGGGCAATAGCGGACATCGCGATTCTCGTTGTGGACATCAACGAAGGAGCTCTCACTCAGACCTATGAGTCCTTGAAGATTCTACAGTCCGGTAGGACACCATTTCTTGTGGCTGCAAATAAACTGGACAAGGTCCCAGGCTGGCGAAACAAGGAAGCGATGAGCCTCTCCCAGGCGATACAGGCTCAAGCATTGTCGACCCAGAGCGAGATTGACAGGCGCATCTACGAGATTGTGGGAGCGCTTTCTGCAAATGGATATAACTCAGAGAGATTCGACAGGGTGCAGGACTTCACGAAGACCATTGCAATCGTTCCAACTAGCGCGAAGACTGGAGATGGAATACCCGAACTGCTGATGGTTCTGTCCGGTCTGACTCAGCAGTATATGAAAGACCGTCTGCGAATAGTCGAAGGACCGGCAAGGGGTGCCATTCTGGAGGTTCGAGAGGAAACGGGGCTTGGTATCACTCTGGATACTATCATCTACGAGGGCGTCCTGAGGAAGACCGATACCATTGTGGTTGGTGGGCTTGATGACGTCATAGTGGCAAAGATTAGGACCCTCTTGCAGCCGAAGGAATTAGATGAGATTAGAGACCCAAGGGAGAAGTTCACGCCGGTTTCGGAGGTGCATGCTGCCGCGGGCGTCAAGATCGTGGCGCCAGACATAGAGGGAGCAGTGGCAGGTGCGCCGGTCTATGCGGCAACCAGCGCCGAGAACCTTGAGGAAATCAAGCAGAAAGTAAGAGACGAGGTAAGCTCTATCCGGATTCAGAGGGATTCCTCGGGAATCGTACTGAAGACAGACACTCTTGGCTCGCTTGAAGCAGTAACGCAGTTCCTACAGGACCGTAACGTCCCAGTGAGGATAGCAGATGTTGGAACTATAGTCAAGCGTGACGTTGTGGAGGCAAAAGCAGCAGGAGACACAAATCCCCTCAATGCAGTCATACTTGGATTCAACGTTAAGTTCGCGGCTGACATTGAAGACTTGGCAGCTGAATATGGAGTTGAAACGTTCCTTAACGAAGTAATCTATCGACTCTATGATGATTATAATGCATGGCTCATTGTAAAGAGAGAACAGGCAAAGGCCGAGTCATTGAGTTCGATAATCCGGCCTAGCAAATTAGAGTTGATGCCTGAGTATGTGTTCCGAAAGAAGGACCCAGCTATAGTTGGGGTCCGAGTGCATGGACTCCTGAAACCAAGAACTGGGCTGATTAACGCAGAAGGGAGACGTGTTGGTACTGTTCTTCAGATTCAGGACAGAAGTGTCACCATAGATGAGGCCACAAATGGCATGGAAGTGGCAGTGTCCATCAGAGGCCCCACGATTGGCAGGCAGGTCAAGAATGATGAAACTCTCTATACGGACGTGCCTGACAAGCACATTCTTGCCATCAGAAAGAAGTTCTTGGATGATCTCACGCCTTCTGAGGTCGAGGTTTTGCAGGAGATTACGGAGATTAAGAGAGCAGCAGGTGCCTTCATCTGAGCACTGGGTAATCACTTCGCAACGTTTTTACGAGAACTGATTCCTGATTTTACTGCAGCGGGTAGGGTCGGGTCGTTTGCCGCGACCTGTGACCGGTATGGCAATAGCCGGGACTAGTAACCAACGCTGAGGACGAACCCAGACGCTCACGTGTCCTGTCATTGGACGTTGACGAGCAGTCTCTGGAGTCTGTCACAGCCGCAGCAGCAGTCGTAGGACTGCTGTGAGTGTGCTCAAAATGTCGAAATGGGTCAGGCCCTGGCGGGAACAGCCCTAAGACTAGGTGGTGGAGCCCCAGAGAGCGCTGCTTTGAGAAAGATGATAGATAGCACTGAGAAGAAGGACGATCGACGCTGCGGGGCCGCTGCACCTCTTTCCAGATTGCTATTGTCATGAATGATATACCTACGACATGGGAATACTTAAGAGATGATTGAAATCGTCAGGGGCTTCAAGACTGTCGCGGATTCCCCCAGAACTGGGTTCTGTGTTGACGGTTGCAACGACAATTCATTTGTTTTCAGTGTTGAGCAGAAGGTGACCTGATATTTGCTAGAAAGAGGAGTCATGAGGCAACAGATACGAATCTATAGCCTTGGGGCAGTTGTCGGCGTGGTTTCGGGGTTGGTGGCAGTTGGGTTCAGATGGCTGATATTTGGAACTAGCACATTGTTTGTGTTGGTTCCACAACTAATCGGAATCTGGGGCTGGTTTGTCATACCTGCGCTAGGTGGATTGTTGGTCGGATTGATAGTACAGAACTATGCGCCTGAAGCAAAGGGACACGGAGTGCCAGAAATAATGGACGCCTACTCATTTCGAGGGGGGAGGATACGCATGAGAGTTCCCCTTCTCAAGAGTCTGGCTTCTGCGATATGCATCGGTTCGGGAGGGTCATGTGGTCGTGAAGGTCCTATAGCGCAGATTGGGGGTGGTGTAGGCTCAACCATTGCGAACACCCTGAAGCTTGACAAGCGAATGACCAAGACGTTGGTTGTCTGTGGAGTGGCATCAGGCATTGCGGCCACCTTTAATGCGCCTCTTGGGGGAACTCTCTTTGGCATTGAGGTTATTGCAGGAGGGATAGTCGGATTCTCGATCATACCCGTAATACTCTCCTCCGTTGTCGCAACTGCACTTGCGAATGCGCTTCTAGGGTCACAACCATCGTTTCAGGCCCCAATTCTGTTCTTGAATAACTACTTTGAACTCGTACTATACCTTATGCTGGGTGTTCTGCTTGGCGTCGCCAGTGTAATCTGGACTAGAGGTTTCTATGTCATTGAGGACTTGTACGAGCGATTGAAGGTTCCGAAGCATATTCTTCCAGTCATTGGGGGCCTTATGGTGGGATTGCTTGCAATGGCTGTCATGTTGATGGAGGGCCCCTTCTCTTATGCCGGGATTTTTTACGGCAACCCATACTTCCCCGCTATCATGGGGGTAGGTTATGCCTTCATGGATGCTGCTCTAATTGGGAGTGTATCTTTGGCGGCATTGGTCATATTTGGGCTGTTAAAGGCGCTAGCTACGTCCATGACCCTTGGCTCTGGTGGGTCTGGTGGTGTTTTCGCCCCCACCCTCTTCATCGGCACAGCAATCGGAGGTGCCTTCGGAGCGGCTTTCTCAATTCTTCTTCCAGGACTGGTTCCTCAGCCGGTGGGCTTTGCGGTTGTTGGCATGGCAGCATTGTTTGCAGGCGCAGGAAGAGCTCCCATCACATGTATTGTAATCATCATGGAGATGACAACCGACTATTCCATGATTCTTCCGCTTATGATTGCGGTGTCAACTTCATTCCTGGTAGCCTCCTCAATTGAGGAGGAGAGCATCTATACTCTGAAACTGTCGAGGAGAGGAGTACGATTGCGAAGAGGATTCTACATCGGAGCATTGAAGGAAGCTAAGGTTGCTCAAGTGATGACAGAAGACCCCACTGTGCTCAACCCCGAGATGACAAGGAATCAGGTCCTCCGGATTGTCGATGAAACTCAACATACCAAATTCCCGGTGGTCAACGGTGACGGTCTGGTAGTCGGGACTCTGATTACCGAAGACCTGTTTTGCGAAAGGGATGATGACTGCGAACCACTGGTGAAGGATGTGATGAGTACAGACTTCTTGCATATCAGCCCGGATAGCTCAATGGACAGTGTACTACATGCCATGCTGGAACGAAACGAAGGACACGCAGTTGTAGTAGATCCAAGAATACCCAACGTAATGGTTGGCTTCATCACGAAGGCAGACGTTCTGAAGGCATACGAACTGGCAATTGTCAGGTTGAGAGAGGAGGGTGAAACTGTAGAGGCAATAGACCCTCTTGATGTGATAGATGTGACGTGATGGGCTCTGTTCTTCAGATTCATGACGCAATGTTTATGTGAAATGTGATTTCCCGATTTGTCGCGTTCTCACAGAGGCTGGGGTATCCAAGCCTGGTATGGAGCTGGATTGCTATAGGCAGCTATTAGCAGTCCTGCAAACATCCAGTGTGCTATGCACTCGAGGGTTCGAATCCCTCCCCCAGCGCCATCATTCTGGTTTAGAGTCTTCACATAGTCTATTCTACCGAATAGTCGAACGTTCTTCGTTTTCTATCGACGCAGCCACCTGCTGTCAACGTCCTACTCAAATATTCAGACCTGAGTTCCTTCGACGTCTAATCTCCTGATTGTAGGCCACAAGAATGAACGACAAGATCTATTCAGCGAGAGTATCACTCATCGTGTCGAGTATCTGCCTCCTTATTACTATCCTGGGCCAGTTGTACCTATCTTTGGTGGGAGGCTATGGAAGTGAGGTGTTTGCCACGCTTGACAGTATTTCCACAGCCTTCTTCATAATTTGGATAGTAGCGCTCTTGTGCTTTGTGAGTCGGAAGAGCGGGAGATGAACACTAGGAACAGGTTGCCCAGGGTTATCCTCGGCATTTCTGATTCCTGGCTCAACCGGAAAAAGTAGGAGGGCGAGAACCGGTTTTGCGGCTGCTCGCCCAAATCCTGCTCTAGGTTGGCACTTCAAGCAGGACTTCTGTGCACTCGGTTTCTTCTCTAGCAACTTCTTGAACCGAGTCATCCAGCATAATGTCTAGTCGGCTGTGGAGCTTCCTTCTAGCAGCAACAGCGGCACCGAGCACTGAAACTAAGAGGAGTCCTATGGCTGCACCGAACATTGGTGGAACTGTGGATCCGGCCGTTTCGGCCCACACGCCGCCAAGCCCCATTCCAAAGACTTGAACCGCCGTGAAGACGACGTTGAAGAGTGCGAAGACTCTGCCTCTGTAGTTGTCCACGACAAGCTCCTGCATCAAGGTGCCCAGAGGTATGTTCAGCATCACATCGACAAATCCTATAAGAGCCCAAGATAGGAGAACATGCCAGAATTCTTGTGCTCCGGCCAGTCCAAGCACTGCAATCCCAGCAACAATGCCTGCAGATGCAACGATGTAGAGGGGCTTCGGCAGGCGCTTTCGATTGCCCATGACAAGTGCTACTACAATCCCTGATGCGGCACCTGCACTCAGCACAATACCGAACTGCATCTCTGTAATCCCCAGTTGACCCTCTAGATGTGGAATGAGTAGTGCATTAAGAATGCCCGATGATGAAGCCAGAAGAATCGCGAAGACGAAGAGATAGACAAGAATCACATTGCTGGCTGCATATCTAGCGCCTTGAACTACCTGCGACCTAACAGACTCTTTCTCCACCATTTCTTTGGGCACTAGTGATGTCTTGATGCCTCTGAGTGCTATAGCAGAGAGAATGAAGGTGACGGAGTTGATTGCGAAGGCAAGGAAGTAGTCGGGGGCGAGCAGAGCCACGAGTACGCCCCCGAGAGGAGGAATTGTTAACTGGACAACTTGAAAGGTCATCTGTGATAGGGAGTTAGCTGTCACCAATTCGTCAGACTCAACGATATTGGGAATTGCTGCGCTCCTAGCTGGATAGAACCAAGCGTTGGCGATGGCATATAGGAACGTAAGCAGGTAGATCCATTCAATCGGTGCAAGAACTGGAGGAAACAATGGCGCAAGAGGAATGAGTAGAATCAGGAATGCGCGTGTGATGTCTGACGCAATCATTATTGTCTTCCTGTTCCATCGGTCAACGTATACGCCGATGAAACCAGCAAAGATCACGACTGGTGCGACCTGTGCCATTGCCAGAATGGCCATCGACAGAGCGGACCCGGTAAGGTGGTAGGCAAAGAATAGCAGGGCCAATGAGCTGATGGCGAAACCGACATTTGACACAAGCTGGCCAAACCAGAGTCGGGAAAAGTCGCGATTTCCTAGAATGGTTCTGAAGGAACTGCCTTCGGAGAGAATCTCCTCGGGTAGTTCCTCAGACACTTGTGCTGTCAATTGCACTACCTCGAGAAGTAGGCATATGCGACAGACATTGTGGTACTTCTCATCAGAGAGGCGCTCTTCTTGGATACCTTCTTGCTCTTGGTTTCCATTAGATCACCGCACGTAGGCTGAGAAGGCATGACCAACGGTCATCGTTCTGACGGCCTCAAGGGCCTTGGTGTTCTGCTTCACGGATGAAACTCGGGATTTAGTTGCTAGAGCCATGATGTTTCACGACAAGAACCACTCAGAATTAGTATATAATGCGGAGCCACAACTGAGGGTCACGAAAAGGAGTCACAATTTGTTACTATCATGGGACCCCTATTCAGAATCCGCGGAGGATTTTACTAGGAATTGCGATGGTCATTCTATGTAGAGTCGCGTCTTGCAGAAAGGGCAGAGTACTACTCTATCGTCCACGGGTGTGGCATTAGAGAGCTCAAAAGATAGCCCGCAATCAGGACAGCGGTACATCTCTAAACCTCCAACATGTTCTGCGGGAAGTGCGTGAGCACGCATTGTAGCAAGAATCCTCGCGTCTTCATCCAAGTCTGTTGGAGCAATTGGGCGTCCTTGGGCCCATCGGTAGGCGGCGTAGAGAAGAAGAACCACCATTGGCAAGAGCAAGACGACGTACATGAGATAGACATCAGGCGGCGCTGTCAGTATTGACCCAAAGACCGTCACTGAGCCAAGAATCAAGAGTAAGACAAAAACAATCCAGCGTCCCGGGCTTGTAGAGGGCTCCTGTGGTTCTCCAAAGTAGTCGTAAGAGTCGTCTTCAATCATTGTGGTACTATGGGATAACCATCATAAAACAGAATAAACTCTTCGACGTCGTCAAGTGGGTACTAGCAAAAAGAGAGATGAACACGGGCCGTGCGGCCCGGTTCTTGTACTACTGGACAAACCTACTCTTTCTTGGCTGCCTTCTTCTCAATCTTCTTCGCCTTGACGTTGGTCACGACACCGACTGCAACGGTCATGCCCATGTCACGCACTGCAAACCTGCCAAGTTGTGGAAACTCCTTGTAGGTTTCAATGCACATCGGCTTGAGAGGCACAAGAGTGGCAAGCATGGACTCACCCTTCTTGATGAAGTCGGGGTTCTCCTCTATGACCTGTCCACTGCTTTGGTCGATCTTCTGGTGAATCTTATCGAACCTACAGGAAACTTGGGCCGTGTGGGCGTGAATAACTGGAGTGTAGCCCACAGTGATAGCGGTTGGATGTTGAATGACCATGATTTGGCCTGAGTATTCATCCGCAACGGTTGGAGGGTTGTCTTTTGGACCAGCAACGTCACCACGACCGAGGTCCTTCCTCTCGATGCCTCGAACGTTGAAGCCGATATTGTCGCCAGGTACGGCCTCCTTGAGCTGCTCGTGGTGCATCTCAATTGTCTTGACCTCACCGGACTTGTTTGGAGGCATGAAAGTGATATTGTCACCAGGCCTCATGATACCAGTCTCGACACGACCGACTGGAACAGTTCCAACACCCTTTATCGAATAGACGTCGTTGATTGGCAAGCGTAGGGGCTTGTCAACTGGCTTCTTCGGAAGGGTCACCAGGTCAAGGGCTTCAAGCAGTGAAGGGCCCTTGTACCAGGGTGTGAGATTGGGTGAGAGCTCTTTCAGGTTACAGGCATCACCGATAGCGGCGGTCGGAATGAATGGGATGCCATCGAGCTTGAATCCAATGCTCTTCAGAAAGCCTCCGACCTCCTCCTTTACCTCGTTGTACCGGTCTTCACTGTACTTGACAGTATCATCATCCATTTTGTTGACACAGACGATGAGAGATGGTACACCGAGCGTCATCGCAAGGTAAGCGTGCTCCTTGGTCTGGCCACCGGGGCCGACACCAGCCTCAAACTCACCACGTTTAGCTGACACCACAAGTAGACCAACGTCAGCCTGAGATGCACCCGTGATCATGTTCTTGATGAAGTCTTTGTGACCCGGTGCATCTATGATTGTGTAGTAATACTTGTCAGTGAGAAACTTGAAGAAGGCGATGTCTATTGTGAGGCCTCGCTCACGTTCCTCTTTCAGGCGGTCTAGGGCGAAAGCCCATGCCCAACTCGGACGGCCCAGCTTTTCTGCTTCGGCCTTGTGCTGCTGGAACGTCCGCTCATCGACCGCACCAGTCTCATAGAGCAATCTACCGGTCATGGTAGACTTGCCGTGATCTACGTGGCCAATGACCACGAGATTCAGATGTTCCTTTTCTTTCGACAAGGCATTGTTTCTCCTTATTGAAGTGTTAGTCGGTCCCCTAGGGGCGGGAACCTGCTGGCTGTCACCTCGCGCGATGCTTTTAATGGTTTCGACAAGGCGGCTTGACTAGGAATGACAACTGATGATTGAGAAGCCGGGTGGACTGAGGATTGCTGTCTTCTAGTGCTGCAATCCTGGGTCCCTATGCTCGATTTGCTCTCGTTCTGTCATATTGGTAACCAAACCAAGAAGGATGACTAGAACCCCCAATGGGACTAAGAATGCCATGCCGACTGGAGCCCTCGTTGGCCAGAGACCATAGAAATGCCATCGTAGTGCGGCGTCTACTACAAACCCAGCTAGAACAAGCACAAGCCCCATGAGTATATGCTTCAGACCCACCACAAATCCCTACTGTTGCTTCTCTTCAGGACCATCACGTGTTCACTGCTCATAACCGTTTCGTTCTGCTACTTGAAACCGAAAGTGACTCTTAACGGATTTCGAGAACGCTGCACAAGCAGATGGCGATTGCAGTATCCTCTAGTAGCCGGTTGAATGATGATTACAACAGACTTCAAAATCCGCCTTACAGTTCCTATCAATCAGACGAATTGACCTCACTGAGTTCTGTCATCAGTTTCTCGAGAAGTGGGATCGCTTTGGTCAACGAAATGCTCAATTCGCTTAGGCGAATCCTGAGCTGCTTTGCCTCTTTGGCTTGTTTCCCATTAAGCTCGTCCATTCTGAGATTTGAGAGGGTGCTGGTCATGGAATCTATGGGTCCCATTGACTTTTGAGCAAGTGCAATCCATTGGGCAAGGGCTCCAGTCAGTATAGACCCCAGTGGGATAGAGAGCTCATAGAAGTACGACCGAATGCCAGACTGCTTATATCTGCGTACAGACCCCAGCGAGGTCAACTGATCTAGGGCTCTACTAATGGATGAGATGCTATAACCAGTCCAACTCGACATTTCTTCCTGTGTTAGAGGTGTCTGATTCATCATAAAACAGGCCAGTATTCGACCATGTATTGACTTGAATCCACGTTGCTCTGCCAATCCCTCCATAAACTGAATGAAACGAGCGCGAATCTCCAGAAAGACTGACTGGCTACTCATTGAGGATTACCGTGTTCGAATTCCTTATTTTGTTTATGAGTATTGTGTAATTTGTCAAAATATGCAAGGATGAGTTAAAGTTGACGATCAAACAAGAGTTCATGAGATCATGGCGATTCGTTTCCAGGCCAGCGGAGAGCTTCGAAGCGGTGACAGGTGCTCAGAGTTATTGGGAGATTGGACGGTATTACCTTGTCCTGAATGTTGTGTTGGCTGTGTTGACGCCTATCACGGTATTCCTTGGGTTTCCATGTGATATCGTGCATGCTGGCACCAATGCACAAATGGGAGCCTATCTATATTCCCCGTTTTTGGAAAATATCACTGGCCTCAGTCGTTATTTGTGGATTGGATTGATCACATATGCGGGCAATGTCCTGAAATTTCCAATACTTGGTCTGATGTTTCATGGCTTTGCAATGGTGTTGAAAGGCAGCGGTTCTCTAGTGGACTCGTTCAAGGTGAGCGTATATGCTGCTGCGCCAGTGCTACTTCTTGGATGGATTCCCTACTTCGGTCTGATTTCGGGCCTGTGGGTCGGTTATCTCTATGTCCTAGGTTTCTGGAAACTGCACGAAACAGGTCTTGGCCCCACCATAGCCCTGGTCAACTTCATGATTGGTGTACAGATTGCTTGGGCATTTGTCTTTGGTTGGATTCTAAGTCCGGTTTAGACACTCACTGAATGGAGTAGAAGCAGAAGTATGATCTATGCCTTAATCACATGGTCAGGAAGATGAACCGCGAACTTGCAGATATCATCACCATCGATGACGGACTTCACGACTTCGATTTTGAGGGGTTGACCGACAACCTGATTCCATAGCTGCTCGGCCCATCCTGCGCCGCAGTAACAGAACGTCTTAGGCATCTTCCCTAGGGCGGCCTTGACGACTGGACAGAAGCAGTAGGCCTTGATTATCTCGTCCTGAGTTCTTGCCTTGGCGTAGGCTTCAGGGTCGCAAGGAGGCTTACTTGTGTAGAGTATCCTGCCCTTTCGATGTGGCTTCTCAATCCATGCTTGATTCTCACCGTATGCTCGAATCACCTCATCTATGTCCTGTGTCTTCTCGAAGATTTCTTTGAATCGTTGGATGTCTTCCACTGGTCTGTCATGGGCACACTTGGTTATCACCTGACACTTCTCATCTTCTTCTGCAATCCTGTCCAGACGTTCTATTGCAGAAACTACCCAATCGCTCCTCTCCTCAGCAGAACTCAGAGGAGTAATGTTCTCAGACCCTTGAAGAACCATCAATCCTTTCTCTTCTCCAAGAACCTCGCAGAGACGTTCTTTGAATCTGCTCTCCCAAGGATGAATGGTAGTCTGAAGCTCGGTTATGTTATCCTCAGGATTTTCCTCGAAAGGCCCAGTCAAATATACCTCTCGCGGATTCAGCTCTGCCGCTAACCCTCTTGAGAAGCGATAATCATGCAGTTCACTGAAGGCCTTGGCCATTTCGTCATACGGACCCCTATAGACTATCGTGAATGCATCAAAACCCGGAAGAACTCTGGAGTGAACATCACCACTCTCAATCGGCTCGCTCACTGGATATGCAGCCTCCATATCAAGACCATCCCTCACGTCCGTATCCCAATGGTATATTGTCATCGCGGGACCGCTTATCCTCTCGCCGCAGGCCGCCTTCAGCCTCTTGAATCGCCCCTTCAGCTCACTTCTCTTGAAGACAGGAGCTCTGATGGAAGCAATCAGTATATCATCAATACGTTTGTACTCGTACTCACGCTTCTCCTCGGACATCATACGTTCACTGCTAGAAACCGCGATGGACTGAATCCATAATTAAGAAAGGTGCTCAACGTAATCAAAGGTTATCCCCTTGGATGGTGATAGAGTCCGCGGATGATTTTACTAGAATTGTTCATGTCACGACATTGTCGGATTGTCAGCTACTCAAGCAGTCCAGCAGCCCATCCTCGAATTTGATCCCAGTCCCTAGAGTCTATCTTGTCTGGGGCCTCTTCACCTGGACCCATCTGGTTCTTCACAATACTCTTGACTAACCTTCGAACGGCAAAGTTGTGTTTTTTGAAGTCAAATACACCAGCGAAGAATGCAGTAGCAATTGGTTTCAGTCCTGGGTTCTCCTCTACTATCTTGTCCAGGTATTCAGTCTGGACTGTTTCGTGATTCTCTGGATTGGTGGCGTATCCGGAAACAACAAAGAGAGCCACCTTCATGTACGAGAAACGTTCAGTGTTCTTCCTGATGAACTCCAGGGGTTCCTTGGTCCATCTTCCTGCTTGTATTCCGCTACCTATTACTACTAAGTCATAATCTTGGATTTCTCCAGATGGCTTGTCTTTTCTAAGATCAACCACTTCAACCTGGGCTCCACTTTCTTGCAGCACATTCCCCATTTCTTGTGCCACTTCAGCCGTGGAGCCATACCTAGAACCATAGCCTATGAGAACTCTTTGCGTCATGAGATGGTCAAAAAGCGCTAGCAACTTATGGATTTCGCAAGTGGCGATATGCAATAGTAAATGACTATCCCATTAGGTCGGGTACCGAGTCCGGTTGTTTGCCTATGTCCTGAAGTTTGTTGAGGGGAAGCCCATGCCCATTCACTCTCTTCATTCAGGACCATTAGCTCACTTCCTGTTCGAACTGTCAACTCCCGTGCGGTGTAGTCCTTAAGTGACAGAAAACTATTCGAACCTGATTCTGGTTTCAAATATGCCTTCGGGACCCATCCTTCAACTCCTGCGCGGTTCCTACAGAAGAGCCATCCTTCCCACTCGGTTTCTCTCTCCTCTCCCTCAATTGACTCTCCTGTCTTGATCACCAGCGGAATGGTGAATTCACTCTCATGGTCTTTAATCGCTCTCATCATTCTCATTTGTATCACCTGATTCGCGGACGATTTTACTAGAAATGGTCACTCCTTCTCCTGAGTAAAGACGTAGGCCACATTTGCACCAGTCTGGACTGTCTGCATACTGCCTGGAGTACCAAGGATATCACCACACGGGTAGGCCCAGATATAGCCATCCATGGGAATCTTTACCTCCTCAAGGACATCTCCGTATAAGTCATAAATCTCAGCGAACACGTCATCCTTCTTCAGGAACTCGCCAGGTGGCTTCAGAAACCGAATCAGACCACCACGATTTGCCCTCACAATGCCCTCCCATCTACATGGCCCCGGTATGATTATGATTCCTTCTTGAGGCTCAATCTCACCGTCAATCATATCAAAGGCCTTCATTATGTTGAGAGTCCCTCTCACACCTACAGTCGTCGATGGCTCAGAAATCCATCGGCCGTCTATTAGCTCCACCAGGATGTCTGGAATTCCATTCTGGGCGGCGAGATTGACTATAGTAGGCGGACTATCCTCCTTGAATGGTGTTCGGTCTATGACTGTTGTCACACCGAATGCCTCTGCCATTCTCTCAAGTTTCTCTTTCGTCTTGGGGTTCATGACGTTAATCTCTGTGAAGAACAGAGAGTCTGGTCTTGTGTTACAATGGATGTTGATGACCATGTCAGCTTTGCTCCAAGCCTGTTGCCACAGAGCGTATGCTAGTCTCTCAGTTGCAGTGCCCTCGGACTGATCAGCGGTCAGGGGGCTTGCACTTCCACCGCCACCTAGGTCAAGGTTGTCTATCCAAGACAGGTATTGGTGGTGCATGTAGGCCAGGGGGTTTTCCACAGGGATTCCGATGATTGCCCCTCTGAGCTCTGATGGGTTTATCTTCTCTCTCATTATCTTGAGTATGACCTCAGCACCTTGAAGTTCGATTCCGTGCTGGGTTGAAACTACAAGTAGTGTGGGACCATCCTTGGCTCCATTCATCACCAGAATGGGAATGTCGATACTCGTGGTTGTGTTGAGTTCTACACCCTTGATGATGCCCTTCTGAAGTTCGCCTCTCTTGGCGGTCACATTTCCAACTTGGAGATTGTCTGGCATCGTCCTGACCTCTCTTCGATGTGTGGTGTGCATGAGTCATATTCTTTCTGGATGCTGCCAGACCTACGGCAAAATGGAATCTGTCGAAATCAAGAACTCATTCGAAATCACCGTAACCGTCATATGACGTGTCATGATTGAAGTGTGTGAGTGGTGAGCTTGACTCATGCCAATGTTCGAACTGGATTTCAAGATTAGGCATGCTTGTGCCCTTGGGAACATCTCATCGGACTTCCCGTCGATCAGGATTCTCAAGTGGTGTAACAATGGACGCGAAGTCATAGAGCTTGTGGGAGGTACAGAGAAGGACTACTCAAGAGCGGTCAAGACCATCTCTGGAATAACAGATGTCATCGAAGAGATGTCTGACGGTTACAAGGTCCATCTAATCACCAGAACCTGCTCCTGTGGGATTGAGGATGTAATCGGGAGAAGCGTTGAAGAAAATGGCTTGCTGCCTATGTTGCCAATTGTCTTCCGGAAGGGGTGGGAGTATCATCGCATAATTGCACTCAGACATGATGACATAAACACGCTTCTCGAACGGTTCAAGGACCAATCGTTCTTTCCGGTAGTCCTGCGAAAGGTGATCTTCAACGGATTCTCTGGTAGCTCCATGACATTCACGGCCGACACCTTGTTCTCAGATCTGACTGAGAAGCAGATGGACGCTCTGCTCACAGCCTACAGGCACGGATACTATAAGCTCCCAAGGGACTCCGACATTCAGACAATAGCAGCAGAGAAGAAGGTAGCACGAACAACGTTCCAAGAGCATCTGAAGAAGGCAGAGAACAAACTAGTCGGTTCTCTGGCCCCTCACATCCACGCTTGGTTTCATCTCCATGGCGGCAAGGGAAAGCAGGTCAATGAATGGAACCATTAGAAGCATGAGAAGTTAGGATAGACCGCCTTGGTAAGTGGTCTACCTGCAGCTAGGTAATTGTGTCGACTCAGCTCATTTTGAAACGGCCTCCGCATGAAAGGACTTGTTGATAATCTCCCACTTGTCTGAGCTGACTCTCAGCAGAGTGAGATAGTCAGTTAACGTCCGAATGGCATCAGCATTTTCTCTTACAACTTCAACCTTCGCCATAGCCACAGTCCCAGTCAAATCGATAGACTTGATTTCGCTACTAAGAACTGTGTCCTTGCTGGGTTTTCGGCACCATTCTTCCCAGAATGCTCGTGGTACTATTACCAGCTCTCCGTTTCGTAGAAAACTCATTCTTGAGTCGGGGTTCCACGACTCGAGAAACCGGTCATGGACTCTATTTGTCACTCCATCAATATACGCGTTCACGGTTCTTTTGATGTTATCAATATCTGTTGACACTATGGTAAACCTCCAATGAGTGAGAAGGTAATCATTGGAAGATGCAATAAACATGGTACAGGCACATGACAGAATGTAACGGGCGCTAGACGTGGTCTATGGTTGACCTACCTCTTCAGTATCCGGAGATCGTGGCATCTCCTTTGATTGGGATCCGTTTCTCACTCTCTGTGCCAAGATAACACCCACAACTGTCAGTGCACCACCAAGCAACTGGAGAACGGTTGCTGACTCGCCAAGGACAAAGACTGACATCGTCACGCCCCAGACAGCTATCAGGTTCAGTGCAATCTGCACCTTTGAGGCCTCGATATGGTTCAGTGACTCATAATACAGTGCAAAACCTATCGCTGTATTCACGACCCCCACCCAGAGAATGAGAAGCCATGCTATGGGGCTTAGGTGCAGCATCACTGTCACGTCTTCGAGAATTGAAGCAGTAATCCAAAGAAAGGGGACAGCGGAGAGTGTGCTATAGAATGTGAATGATAGAGAGTCTATCGAGCCTACACCAATCTTTCCTATTATGCCATTCAGAGCAAAGAAGAACGTGGAGGCGATGACAACAATGTTCCCAAGAACACGCAGCGGTGTGAACGACGGATCGCCCGGGGCCGTGTTCATCACTATCATGGTTGCACCCAGCGTGGCCAAGACCAGTCCACTTACCTTCTCGGTTGTTATCGCTTCGTTCAGTATAGGTGCTGCCAAGATCACTGCAAACACGGGGCTCAGATTGAGCAGGAGGATTGCATCCCCTGCAGTTGTCAAGTCAAGACCGATGTACTGTAGAATCTGATTGAGAAACGGGCCGGTCAGGCCGGTGGCGAGAATAACACGCCAGTTGGCTCTGATACTTGCCCTAGGACGCTTCTTGTTCCCCAACATGGCCATGAATGCAATGAGAACCGGGCAGGCCAGAGTGTATCGCAGTGCGACGAATGTGATTGGTGTGACCTCATCGAACACAATCTTGGCAAAGATTAGAGACGTCGCCCAGAACATGGTGGTCAGGACAATGGCCAACCATGCAAGGGAGATCTTGGATATCTTCAGTGCTCTCACCACACCATCAGAAGTTCAACGAGAACTCTAAGGGGTCTGCCAGCTACTGAGAATCCGCACTATATCCCTTTCTAGATACTAGAAACAGGAATGGACATTGGAGAGAGCGTATTGGGGAGATGGCTCTACCTTGCGGAGCGTGCCACTCTCTCGCGTTCTTCCTTTCTGGCGATAGCGAAACTGCCGGAATCGCCCTTGTATGCCAGAAGGAGTTCGTCAATAAGACACTCCTCAAATGACTTCGCGTTCTTGTGAGCAGACCGTGTAGCTCCAACAGCCAAGTACCTGAGGGCCAAATCGATTCTGCGCTGGGGTGAAACGTCAACAGATCGTGGATATGCCATCCCACCATAGGAGATACGTGTCGTTTCCTCAGCTGGTGCAGAGTTCTCGATTGCTGTGACTAGAACCTGAATTGGATTGAGCCCGGTCCTATAATCAATCATCTCAAAGACACGTCGCAGTGTATTGATTGCTTGGAGTTTCTTGCCTGCATTGTGGCCTGTGCGTGTTCTCTTGTCCTTTCTTCTGCCAGCATTGAGAAGTTTGTTTACGAACCGCTCAACAATTGGTACATGGCTCTTGTGGAATCTCTTGTGTGCATGCCTTCCTGAAGTGTGGGGGAGTAGAATGGGCTTGAGAGAAATGTATCTAGCAAGACCCACATCCTTGACCTCGACCTCAGTGGAGTCCCATTTACCGAAGAGCATGAGATCAGGCTTAACGTGTGGTTCTGGCTTGACTGGGACTTCCTCAGCCGCTTTCTCAACAGATTCTTCGATGATTTCATCGGTTTCCTTCTTGGGCTCCTCTGAAGGTTTCTCGACAGCCTCCTCAGCTTCCTTCTTCGGAGTCTTCTTGGGTGCTTTCTTAGCGGGCTTCTCAGCTGATTCCTCAAGAGTTTCCTCAGCCTTCTTCTTAGTGATCTTCTTAGTTGCCTTCTTGGCAGGCTTGTCAGCCGTTTCCTTGGTGGCCTTTTTGGTTGCTTTCTTGGGGGCTTTCTCCTCAGCCTCCTCAGCATCCTCAGTCTTCTTCTTCTTCGACATGATGACCACCTAGCGTATCGGTTTCTCTTTCTTTCCGTATATGAGAGACTCCAAGGAAACGCCGTTTACCCGGATAACCTTCCACCTCACCCCGGGTAGATCTCCCATCGCACCACCCATAGCGCCACCAATGCCCTCAACAAGCACCTGATCGTGCTCGTCGATGTACTTCAGACCACCATCACCGGGAATGAATGCTGTAATTTGCTTGCCGTTCTTTGAGAGCTGTACTCTCACAGCCTTTCTAATAGCGGAGTTGGGTTGCTTACTTTCAATCCCCACCTTCTCGAGTACAATACCGCGTGCTTGCGGTGCACCCTCTAGAGGGTCAGTCTTCCGCTTGAGCTTCAGTGTTCGCCTCTTGTAGGACGCTTTCTTCCAGCGATACTTCTTACGCTTCCGCACAAGGGGTCTTGCTGCGAACTCGCCTAAAGGGCTCTTTCCACGTGACAAGATTCCTGCCTCTTGGTATGATGGGCCCACCATGTAAGGTGCTCTCTACTGGTGGCCACGGCTGCGTTCCGTGGTTTCCTTAAAAGCATTGTCAAATGCAAGCGGCTTGCCAACACAGCTCGGAGTGGTCAGCCGGAGTTCAACGCACTATTCGATGATTCCAAAGTCTTGGACTCAGACTTGAAGCAGGAGAACACTACATCTTTTCGAGTTCTTGTCTTCTTTCCCTGACATCTTCTCCATCTCAACTGAGTTCTAGAACTTGAGCCACAAAAGATGCCGATTACTGATTAGTTACACGGGGCGTTTGTTTCCACTCTCTTCCTTGCCGTCCGTTGTGCACCGTCATTTGCCTCTATATCTGTAAAGTCCAACGAGATTGAGGGTGATTGACAGCCCAATCAGTATGCCCATGAGGAAAGACAGGACATCGGTTTCTGGGAGGAATCTGTCAATGACAAGAGCGATTGCAAGGCAGATAGCACCTATCGGAATGAGCCATTCATCTTTCAGAATCATTCAGTAATCCTCGTGGAGATGTCCTTTGAAGTATAGATAAGAAGTCGGGTCGCAGCAGTAAGAATCTAGGACAAAGTCTGACATGACCTAGACGCCTCTTTGAGAGTTCGTGTGGTCCTTATATCTCATAGACCAAGTACAGAACTCTGAGGTTGGCCTGACACGTTCCTTAACCTCACAGAGTCCGCCCAGTGCCGTTTCCTGGGAGTACATCACTCTGGTGTCCAAGTTTGTACAACTAACAATGAACGGTCGCAGCAGTGTCAGCCCCAATATCAGGCGATGACAACGTTGCTGAGGTCGAAGTGACGTCGTGCCAACATTCGGGCCCGTGCCACATTTCGTCCATCTCGACCAATCGCAATGCCACGATCCTCGGTCTTGACGGTTACAGATGCGACTCTGTTGCCATCTCGGTGTACGATGATCTTCACATCTTCTACACGTGCAGGAGCCAGTGCGCTCTTGACAAACTCCTCTGCGGTTTCAGCCATCTCCACGACATCAATCGTCCTTCCAAAAGCATCAGCCGCCGCCTTCACATTGGCTCCACCACGACCGATGGCCTTGCCAAGCTGCTTGGCTCTCACAACGAATATGATACGCTCGCCGTCATCGTCTCGAACCACATCGACTGCAGAGGCCCCTGTGATTCTGTCAAATGACGCTATGAGTGCCATGTCCTCCATGGAGAGTCTGACTCGGGCCAAGTGGGCTCGCCTCATGCCATCTTCAAGATCTTGGAGTTACCCGGTTCAATCACAGCAATCGCAGAGACCATGAAGGGTTTTCCCACGACCTCACCCAAGTCCCAAGAGGTTCCTTCGAACTTGAGAATCTTTATTCCTGAGAGTTTTGCGAATGTTTCTATATCATCTTGTTCGTCCCGTGGGCAGTTAGCGGAAACAACTACCAGCTTTGCGGTGCCTGTCTTGATTGCATCAATTGATGACTTGGCACCGATTTTGCATTTGCCGGTACTGACCGCACTTGCGATTGGTTGATTTAGGCTCAATTGTCATGACCTCGTTGTGGTTGTGCGTCTAAAGGAGTTCTGTTTTAACGTTTCCGCAGTGGAGGCGCATCCTATCATCTCTTCCTCTTAGAGGACTTCGGAGTCATGAGAAGGTCAATGGCACCAGTGCCAAGTGGAATCAATTGGCCTAGAATCACATTCTCTGTAATGCCTCTCAGCGGATCTCTTGTTCCAGCAATCCCTGCCCCCAGCAGGTGCTTGATTGTCACCTCGAAGGCGGCTCTGGCTAGAGCGCTGTTCTTCGAACCTGAGATGCCGTGCCTGCCGATCTGTCTTATTGCTCCGTCGGCGGTCATCATGTCAGCAACTAAGATGATGTGACGAACATCAACATCCATCCCCTGTTCATTAAGGACGCTCATGGCCTCCTTGATAATGGCATTTCGCGTGGCCTCGATACCAAGGACTTGGTATATCTCTCTCAGGTTGTTTGTGTAGACCCTGTGTGAGTCGATTCCTTCGATCTCAAGTGCATCTTGAAGATTCGACCCTTCTGTATAGAGAACATATCCATCGCTTTCCTTTCGAATCACCACGTGGGTAACATCATTGATACCCTTCACACGTACCTCGCGTATCTTCTCGCTCAAACGTTGGAGGTCTGAAAGCGTTTCGTTTGCAGGGTAGACGAAGATCACATTGTCGCCTGTTTCTACTTCACCCTTAGCCTTAATCTTCGTCTTGATTGCTTCCGCGACACTCTCTACTGTCAGGTCTTTGTCCTCCATGAGCTCGGGGTCAAGTCTGACATCTATTGCCTGTCTAAGAAGATCAATCGATACATTGCTAGCAACGCTTTCGACCAAGATCATCTCGATTTCTCGAGCAATTCTCTTTGCCTCATTGCGGTCTCCAGCAATCTCATGTGCCAGGTGAATCTTCATCGTGGGAGTACTGGGATTATTCCGTGCATCGACGATCTCGATGAGACGCGGGAGACCCTGCGTCACGCTAAGCTCGGCGACGCCCGCATAGTGGAAAGTCCGCAGAGTCATCTGGGTGCCGGGCTCTCCTATGCTCTGAGCCGCGACTGTGCCGACGGCCTCGCCAGGTTCGACAAGTGACATCTCATAGGATGAGATTACATTGTCACATATCTCGTCGAACTCCTTCTTCGTGAGTTTGTGTTCCCTAATCTTGGTGTCAAGTTCAATCAAGACCTTAGGAGGAAGGCGGCGCTCATCTCGTATCTTGACAAGACGTTGCTCTATATGTTTCTCGATGCTCTCTGTAGTAGATCTTGGCGTCCTTGGCTTGGTCGTCTTCTTCTTTGATGCCGCGGTCTTCGTCTTAGCCTTCTTGGTAGTCTTCTTCGGAGCTGCTTTCTTTGCGGTCTTGGTACTCTTCGACATTTTTCATCTACTCCGCTACTTCACCTTCGATTTGCCTAGGACCTTCTCAATTGCGATGTCTAGGTTCACTGAGCGCCCATGGTCTGACTTGCTTGGGTCGACACCGTCGTCTCCAAAGCGAAATTGTACGATACGACCAGGTGCTGTTCTGACAGTCCCGTCTGTTTCCACTTTCAAGTCTTGTAGTGCGGTCATGAGCCTCCTTTGCATGTAGCCGGAGGTTGAGGTACGAACTGCAGTGTCCACAAGGCCCTCACGACCACCCGCTGCGTGGAACCAGTATTCTATTGGATCAAGGCCGCTCTTGTAGCTGGAAGTCACAAACCCTCTGGCACGAGCTCCCAAATCGCCTCTCTCAAAATGCGGGAGAGTTCTGCCAATGTAGCCTCTGCTAATCCTTTCTCCACGCACGGCCTGTTGTCCGACTACTGCAGCCATCTGTGACAGGTTCAATCTCGATCCTCGTGCGCCTGTCTGAGCCATGATGACCGCTGCATTCTCGAGACCAAGATGTTCACTAGCGACTGCACCAGCGGAGTCTCTAGCCTCGGCCAAGGTGGCCATGATTCGCTGCTCTAGGGTCTCCAAGAGAGTCTGCCCGGGATTGGCGTCTAGCTCTCCTCGTTTGTAGGTTTCAATTAGCTGGTTCACTTTGTGGTCAGCCTCTTCGAGGATGATTCTGATGCGTTGCTCAGCCTCTCTGGGAAGAGTCACATCATCAAGGCCCATCGTGAAGCCCCTATCAGTAATCAGGCGTACAAGAAGTCGTCCAACTGAGTCCATGAAGACACGAGCTGCGGTGGAACCCTCTTCCTTGATTATCCGGTGGAATAGTGAATCTGGTTCACCGGCGCCAAAGGCCTTCTCGTCGACAACTCCAAACTGTAGTTCGCCGTTTCGTATTACGACGTAGGAATCGTAGGGACAGTCTTCTTTGGTGCACACGTTGCACTTCCGACAGACATTTGCCTTGAATGAGATATTGATTCCCTCAGGAATGAACATGCTGAATATCTGTTTCCCAGTCCAAAGCTTCACAGGACTGTGAATTGCAGGAGGTGGAAGATCTCCCGTGAACTGACCTGTGGCTAGGAGCTGATTCACCTGATTCTCGGTATACAGGCTTGACTTTCGAGTCAGCAAGAAGGCGGCAGAGATGTAGTCCTGAAGTGCTCCAATGATTGGACCGCCGTAGCGTGGAGAAAGTATCTGTTCTTGGACCCTCATTAGAACTCGTGCCTCTGCCCGCGCCTCTTCAGACTGTGGCACGTGAAGATTCATCTCATCGCCATCAAAGTCAGCGTTGTAGGGAGGACAAACGTATAGACTCAGCCTAAAGGTCCGGTATGGCATGACTCGTACTTCGTGTGCCATAATCGACATTCTGTGGAGTGATGGCTGACGATTGAACAGTACGATATCACCATCGTCCAGATGTCGTTCTACGATGAAGCCCGGTTCAATAGTGTCTGAGATTATGGAGCGTTCCTTAACGAATCTCAGGTCCACCCTTCGGCCGTCCGTACGAATGAGGTAGTTTGCACCCGGATGTCTATCTGGACCCCGAAAGACTAGCTCCTTCATCTCCTCGATGTTCCATTCAGTGACCCTCTGGGGAATCGTAAGAATCTTGGCAATCTGCTCTGGTACGCCAACCTCGTTCATGCTGAGATTAGGGTCAGGTGAGATGACTGTTCGCGCCGAGAAATCAACACGCTTCCCTGACAGGTTTGAACGAAACCTTCCCTCTTTGCCCTTCAGCCTCTGTGCGAGGGTTCTCAGGGCACGACCAGACCTGTGACGGGCTGGAGGAATACCGCTCACACCGTTGTCAAAGTAGGTTGTGCAATGATACTGAAGTAGCTCCCAGAGGTCTTCCACAATCAGCTGAGGTGCCCCAGCGTCCAAGTTTTCTCTTAGCCGCTGGTTAATACGGATTATGTCAATCGACTTATGCGAAAGGTCATCCTCAGATCGTACTCCTGATTCCAGCGTGATTGATGGACGGACTGTGACCGGAGGAACTGGCAGGACTGTGAGTATGGCCCATTCCAACCTCGCAGCCTCTGCATTGATGCCTAGCAGGCCGTAGTCCTCGTCCGAGACGTTCTCTAGACGGGACCTGATGTCGATGGGAGTTAGACGAACTGAGCCGGCTTCACCAACTTCGTAGATTGAGGTCGGCTTCTCGAGTTTCAGCTTTAGCTGTTCCTCACCGCAGTGTGGACATGTCTTCGCCTTTGCGGCACGCTTGAGAATGTCCTTAGAGAGATTCGCGGTCTTCTGACCAATCTCTGGATATCTCTTGAAGAGTCGGTTGTAGTACTCGATCTCTTCCTCTGTCAGGAGAGTCCTGTTGCATTCCCTGCATATACTTCGAAGAACCTTGTGAATGACTTTGGCATAGCCCTCGTGCATAATGGGCCTCGCAAGCTCGATATGACCGAAGTGGCCAGGACAGTTGCCAACTCTGTTTCCACAGGTTCTGCATCGTTGGCCAGGGTCAATGACCCCCAGCCGTGGATCCATGATTCCCGACTCAATTGGATATCCGTCCTCATCATATGTGTCTGCAACAACTATCTGTGCAACAGACATCTTTCGGATGTCCTCTGGGCTGAGGAGGCCAAACTCAATTGCATCAATCTTCTTGGTTGTCAGTCCGGTAATCATCAGATCATCTCCTTTAGACGAAGCCTAGCAGCTAGGCCCAGTGACATCATCTCTTGTATGAGGAGTTTGAATGCGTATGATACCACAACGCTGCTGATCTTGGCGTTGGTACCACATATCGGGCAGTAGTATTGGTCCTTGTTTCTGTCATACACACCAATGAGACCACAATCCTCGCAGACTAGCATGTTGCTCTTGTCAGATTCATCTAGGAGCCTGCCTTTCAGCAGGATAGCTGCTCCGTGACCAATCAACACGTCCCGTTCCATCTCTCCAAAGCGGAGACCACCCTCCCGAGCACGGCCCTCGGTTGGCTGACGAGTCAGAATCTGTACGGGGCCCCTAGCTCGGGCATGAATCTTGTCAGCAACCATGTGATGCAGTTTCTGGTAGTAGATCACACCAACAAACACGTTAGCAAGGAGTTTCTCACCAGTGATTCCAGAGTACATGACCTCGCGACCTGTATGTTCGAAACCGTGCTTCTTGAGTGTTTCAAAGAGCTCATCCTCTGTGACTCCACAGAATGGTGATGCATCCTGCTGCTTGCCTTCTACGCACGCGGCCTTTCCAGCAATCATTTCCAGAATCTGGCCAATGGTCATTCGGCTGGGGATTGCATGTGGGTTGATGATTAGGTCTGGAACAACTCCGTGTTCCGTGAAGGGCACGTCTTCCTGTGGGACTAGGTAGCCAAGGACGCCCTTCTGACCATGTCTTGAAGCATATTTATCGCCCAGTTCAGGGATACGAAGGTCCCGGACCTTGACCTTGACAAGGCGGTTGCCATCAATAGTCTCCGTCAGAATAACGCTGTCTACTACACCTGACTCACCATGGCGTACTGCAACTGAAGTTTCACGACGGTTGGGAGATGTTATCTCGAATTCAGAGTACTCCTCAAGGAACCTTGGTGGTGAGGTCCTTCCAATGAGAACATCGCCGCCTTGAACCTCAACCTCAGTTTCTATGACACCATCCTCGCCTAGGTTTCGATATGATTCTGATGCTCTGTATCCCCTAACACTGCGGTCAGGAATCTCGAACTTGTCTTCTTGTCCTCCAGGGTACTTGCGCTCCTCGCTCTCGTAGACTCTTGCGAAAGTGCTTCTTCCAAGACCCCTCTCTATAGAGGCCTTATTCATAATGAGAGCATCTTCAATGTTGTATCCTTCATAGGATAGGATAGCAACGATGAAGTTCTGACCTGCCGGACGTTCCTCGTAGCCTATCGAGTCCATGGCTCGTGTCTTGACAAGTGGGATCTGTGGATAGTGGAAGAAATGTGAGCGTGTATCAGCACGATATCTGAAGTTTGACGCAGGAACTCCTACTGACTGCTTTGCCATTCCAGCCATGTAGACATTACGAGGTGACTGGTTCCTCTCTGGGAAAGGAATGAGTGCCGCAGAGATGCCCAGAATCGTGGAGGGGACTATTTCCATGTGAGTGGAATTGGGTCCAATCTCGATAGGGTACATTGCGATGAGCGTGTTCTCTTCTTCCTCGGCATCAAGGAACTCCACTATCCCATTCCTCATGAGGTCAATGTAGCCCCATTCAGAATCCATAACCATCCGGAGGTGTTCATCAGTCAGTCTGCTCTTCCCGTTCTCAACTACAATTGCTGGGCGTCTTACTCTGCCAGCATCACAGTTGACCTGAACCTCATTTGCGTCCTCGTAGTAGGCAATATTCATTTCTTGGTCAATCTCACCAGCACGACGCTTCTGCCTCATTGTCTTGACCAAGACTTGAGGCGCAGGATGAATTCCAACAAGTCGACCGTTCAAGAAGACATCCGCCCACTTCTTACCCCGCTTTCCACGAATCTTCTCTATTGGCTCGACTTCTGCCTTGAGAAGAGCCTTCTCCACACCAGTTTCCTCAGTACCTACAGAGATGTATGCCATCATGGCGATGTTCTTGACAAGGCCACAGTTGGGGCCTTCAGGGGTCTCGTTCGGGCATATCTTACCCCAATGAGTAGAATGAAGGTCTCGCGCCTCGAAGTGTGGCTGTGAGCGGGAGAGGGGGGAAACTACTCTTCGAAGATGCGAGAGAGATGATATGTAGTTTGTACGATCAAGTAGTTGTGACACTCCAGCCTTGCCGCCAACCCAATTGCCCGTGGCAAGGGCGTGTTTCAGTCTCTGGGTGATGACGTCTGCTCTGACAGCGGTACGGATGTTAGGCTTACGACCCCTTACTGCAGTGCGTTCGAGCTGATACTTGATATCACGAGTGAGGGAGTAGAGTGCGACTCTGAATAGGGACATTAGAAGGTCCCCTGACAGCTTGAGTCTCTTGTTGGCATAGTGGTCCTTGTCGTCTGCCTGTCTCTTTGAGAGGACAAGCTCAAGAAGGCGCTCCACCATCTGTCCAAGATAGTACGCCTTCTGAAGACGGTGCTTATCTTCGGTACCGATGTGAGGTAGTAGATAACGGTCAAGGACCTTCTCGGCACGAGCTAGACGGTATTCCTTGGTCTGACCCACCGCAACTCGCTTACCAATGAAGTCTAGTGCATTGTCCCTTGTTGAGCTGTCCTCGTCCTCTCGAAGCGCATTGATTGGGGCGGACTGCTCAATCGTGACAATCAGTTCGTTTCTAATTTCGTCATCATCAGATATTACATCCACAATCTCACGATCAGACTCTAGGCCCAATGCCTTCAACAGAATAGCTAGGGGTATCTTGCCGGGCACCGAAGGGAATGATACTCGTAGCTCACCAGTTCTCTTTCTCTCTATGGTGACAGGGGCTCGAAAACCGCGGGACGTTGAGAAGACCTTGGCTATGTGTGTGTAGCTCGAGCTCTTGCTGGCTTCTTCGATTAGAATTCTATTGGGCGCCAAATCTTCTTGGGTGACAAGAACACGTTCGGACCCGTTGATTATGAAATACCCACCAGGATCCTTGGGATCCTCACCATGCTTGATGAGCTCCTCATCTGACATGTTGTGAAGAAGGCATTTCTCGCTCCGAAGCATGATAGGCATATCGCCAATGTATATCCTCAGAGTTTCCATACGTGTGGAAATGGATCCCTCCTTTCGCACCGGCGTCATATCTAGGTAGAGCTTGCTTGCATAGGTCAGGTTTCTGATCCTTGCCTCGTTGGGGTATAACGGATGCTCACTTCCGTCAGCCTCTCTCACTGAGGGCGCCTCAACCGTGATGTTTCCGAGTTCCACATGATACCCCTCGACCTTCGGATTGAGTTTTGCAACGCTATCCACCACTTCCTGAAGCTCCTCCCGAATGAAACGGTTGAACGAGTCCAGATGCTGACCTACTAGGCCATAGTGGTCGAAAAAGGCCTCAATGACTGGCCAGTACTTTCCCGTGTCTTTAGAGTCCGTCGCCATATCACAACACCATGACTATGTGGGACGGGGGAACTACTGCCAGCATACGCTTCCCTAAGCATGAACCCAGAAGTCCGAGCTCACCCATTTGCCGCAATAGCCGCCCCGTGTGTTTTGCTCACGTTTGTAGACACGCTCCACCCCTCCACTGGGAATGTGGCGGGCTCGGCGGGATTTGAACCCGCGGCCCTTCCCCGAAACAAGAGGAGACTCCCTTGTTCTTCAGGTTAAAAGCCTGCTGCGCTACCTAGCTGCGCCACGAGCCCTTACCTGTACAGACCAAACATAACGCGTGATATGTTGTGCTGTTGTTCCAGAGTAAGACTTGTGGACAACATTATGCGTGGTCATACTAGAGCGGGAAGCGGTCTGCCTGAGCTATCCCGACGGGCTTGTGTAGCAATAAAAGCCTTTCCATAAAACGAAAGATAGAGTATCATCTAGACAGGGCTTGGGCGAGCCGTTCTATGTAGTGCCTCCATCTGTAAAAAGGATTCCGCTCGAAATCCCTCTTTATATCAATGAAACCTAATTCCTCATCTGGATGATGTTGGCCGAACTGCTATATGTAGCCCGGCCTAGCATGACCTGTTTCAATGCGCTCGGTATTGACCGATTGCACGAAACTCCCATGTTCCACCCGTCCCCAGCCCGATGTCGCCATCACACTCTGGAGCCACCCAGTGGTTGGCTAAGGCTTTGTCTGAGATCATTGATACGGAGTACCTCCTTCAGACCAGGCTTCCTTGTCCTGTCGAACTCTAGGTATACCACTCCTAGCAACAGGGAGTCTTTCCATGATTCTTGCCACGGCGGGGTCATCATCACCCAGCTCGGTCCTGTCACCAGAACTGAGAAGGCTCAATCGAGCACAGTGAACAGCCGGGGACTCCGCAAGCCTTGGTACACAGTGCTTCAAGGGGAGTGAGGACTTCCCTTCAGGGGTCTCCTTCCGTAGGGCTTTCAGTTGTGTGTCGGATGTTGCTTCAAGCCTTCTAACACACTCACCTAGTCCTCTCATATGATATCGTTGTTTCCAAGTCTTTTGAACTCATACCCTAGCGGAACGGGGGACTCTAACGACATGTTTAATAGAAAACCCATTCTGAGGCAGTCGAACCGGTGCCCCTGTAGTGTAGCTCGGCCAGTGTCACGGATCTCCTGTGACACCCGGAATAGCATTCAAGACTGTCAATCCATTGTGATTGGCACCTTGGAACGGATCTCTTGAGACCCGGGACAGCCATGAATCTCACATGGTTGCGGGAATTCAAATCCCGGCGGGGGCGCCACTTCTTCTTGATCAACAGGCATCTAGAAAGACAGATAGGTCACCAACTTCCAGTTGATTTTGGATCAGGAAGGAGAGATGACTATGAAAGAGATTCCGTATAGTGAAGAGGCAAAAGTCAAGGTAGGTGACATAGAGATTGTCTACGACACCTTCGGAGACCCCTCATCCCCGCCTTTGTTGCTCATCATGGGGTTGGGGTCGCAGATGATTCTCTGGGATGATGCCTTCTGCAAAGCACTGGCCTCCCAGGGGTTCTGGGTTATTCGTTTCGATAATCGAGATGTCGGATTGTCAACTAAGCTTGATGATGCAGGAACACCCGATGCATTCTCGCTAATGCAGGGAAAGACGGTAGAAGTGCCTTACAAACTGCTGGACATGGCGGCTGATGCCTTGGGCCTCCTCGATGCTCTGAAGATTGATTCAACACATGTCGTGGGTGCTTCAATGGGAGGGATGATTGCCCAGACAATGGCAATCAACTATCCTGAACGAGTCCGTACTCTGACATCCATTATGTCCTCAACAGGGAATCCGGATCTGCCACAGCCAAAGCCAGAGGCGGTTTCCATATTGGTGACTACTCCGCCTTCTGACCGTGACGAGTATATCGACTATCAACTACAGGTATGGCGCACACTCCATGGTCCAAAGTTCCCACCAGATGAGGAGTACGTCCGTGAGCGTTCTGCACGCGCTTACGACCGTAGCTACTATCCTCATGGAACGGGACGGCAATTTGCGGCCATTCTTGCCTCTGGTAGTCGTAGAGATGCGCTGAAGAAGTTGAAGACACCCACTCTTGTTATTCACGGTGATGCGGACCCGCTTGTTCCTGTCGAGGGTGGAAGGGATACAGCCGAGGCCATTTCTGGGTCAGAGCTATTGATCATCGAGGGTATGGGTCATGGTATACCAGTCCAAGTGGCACCCCGTATAATAGAGGCCATAGTCCGTCATGCTGCAAGCCATACTGAACGCTAGCAAAAGAGAGAAGAATGCTCTCTAACAACCGTGCAAGCTCGGGGGAGTACTCTTAAGATATCAGACCGAACACTGGAACGACCGTCACTAGACATCATGTGGGTAAGTGGTGGATGTATGACAGAGTTTCTGGATGCGTGCTATGAGGCAATCAGGAAACAGGAAACCTCCCTATCTGAAACTATAAAGACTGCAGATGATGAAAGCGTACGCTTTCTTCGGGACAAACGACTCGTAGTCTTGACAGGCTGCGGTGACTCCTTTGCGGTAGCAGACTACGGGAAATGGGCGTTCCTCAAATCGGGACTAAACTCGGTTTCGATTTCTCCGCCGGCGATTTCTCAACTCCAGCTAGATGAGGATTGTGTTGTCGTTGCTGTGAGTGCATCTGGAAGAAGTATTGCTACGATTGATGCCCTGAAAGTCGCCAGATCAGTGAATGCAACCACTCTGATGCTTACAGACAACCCTGAGGGCAAGGCCAGTGGATATGCGGACCATGTACTACTGACTCAATCAGGTGTGAACAATCGCAACATTAGCCCCTCATCAGTAACAACGACGGCCATGGTATATCTTCTCAGACTTGCTGTGCAACATCAGGAACAACCCAACAGTGCAATCAGTAGAGACCTTCACCAGTTGGCGCGTGTGGGTAGGAAGGTGGTAGATTGGGCGGAAAAGGTAGGTAAGTCCATCTCAGGGGTTGTGACTCCGAAGAAACCGCTATACACAATCTCTGATGGTCCAAACCATGTGGCTGCACAGATTGGCATGATGAAGTTCAACGAATACTCGCTCGTTCATAGCTTCGCAGCACTCAGAGAAGATTTCCGACATCATCATGTGTTGTCAATCAATGAGGGGGATTCCGCTGTATTAGTTTCTGACACACCTATCAATGATGATGATGGAATATTCTTCCACGTCTTGACTGATAATCTCAAGTTGAGGGTGTATCACTTATACACACCAGCAGATCTGAAGCTTGGGAGTCCCCTTGGACAGACAATAGCCAACTCGATTGCATTTCAGATGGCGGCTTTTCATCATGTTGTCAAGTATGACAGCGAGAAGCCTAACTGGAAAGAACCGAACGCAAATGCGTTCAAGATATACTGATGTGAGGTCACATCATTCCTCGGTATAATCCGCCGTCGATTAGAAGAAGTGCACCGTGTATATAGCTGGCTGCTGGGCTTAATAGAAATGCACAGGTCGCTCCGAACTCGTCGGGTCTGCCCATTCTTCCAAGAGGTATACTTGATTCTACACTTTCTTTGACGGACGTGTCACTGCCAATGAGTTGTTCAACTCGTGCTGTATAGATATAGCCTGGGCACACTGCATTGACGCGGACGCCTTCGGGTCCGATTTCACTGGCAAGAGTGCGCATCATTCCAATTACACCGGGCCGAATAGCGTTTGAGAGAAGCAGATTGTCTATTGGCTCCTTCACTGAGATTGAGGTGTTGTACAGTATTGATGGGGACTCTGACTTCTTCAGCAGGTGTAGCGACTCACGAGTGAGTCTTACTGCACTCATTAGCGTGAGTTCGAAGGCTGCTTCCCAGTCCTTGTCTGATAGACTTGAGAATACACCAGGTGAAGGGCCCCCCGCATTGACAAATAAGCCATCGAGCTTTGGAGTCTTATTCTCAATGAAACTGATTAGGGTCTTGATGTCGTCGTGTCTTGACACGTCGGCGACAACATACTCAGCCCTTTTACCGAGCTTGGATACCGCCTCTCTGAGTGACTCTTCGGTACGACCGCAGATGACTACGTTGGCTTCCTCTTGGACCAAAGCTTCTGCCACACCAAAACCAAGACCTCGAGATGCGGCCGTGACCAGTATTGTCTTGTCCTTCAGACCTAGATCCATGGTTTCCTTTGCACCTGGGGTGACAACTGACAGCTGCTATTTCACTTCTACGGAATCACTTGGCAACACGAGAAACGGGGGTTTCAGTCCGGGCTCCGAGTCTGACTTCAAGGTGTAGAAATGCCGCACTAAGTCGCTGAAAGTCCCGGGATACACTGAATTCTCCAGTTCCTAGGGAGTTCAGCGCCCTCTGAACCTTTGAGGGGGTCAGTCGCTGGTTATCCTTTGAGCTGAATGCAAGTAGAACTCTTGGGTCATCCGGGTCGGGAATACTGTAGACAGATCGACAACGAATTCCCTTGTCTTCAAGCCCGTACTTTATCTTGGCCTCTATTGCCTCCATTTTGACAATCCACCAAGATGTTGTGCCAGTCTGGAGTACAAAAGCACCTGTATTAACTTCGTAATACTCTGTATTGGCGCCATACTGAGGGTTCCAATCTCAAAGCTGTCAGAAAGTTGCGTTGAACCTTCTTCTGATAAGCGCGACTCGATTTGTCGCTCAGCTTGACTGAGGTGTATCAATTGGATACAGAAGGGCTTCGCGGTTTCTTGAAGAAAAGGAATCTTCCGGCTGATAAGGTCGAGGCTTCAATCTCCATAGCAGAGAGATTCGAGAGTTTCATTGAAGGAGGAGAGCGGCCCAATTCTCTCGAGTCTTCGGTTTCCAATGAAGCGAGCGACTTTGTGGAGTTGATGATTAGTGAGGGCATCAACTCCTATGAGAACTTCGTCGCGTTGGCCAGATATGGACTCTTTGTGGAGAACAATGAAATCTACCTGACATTCTTTGGTCTGATAGATGGTGGCAACGTCATTGATGTGTTGCACGAGAAGCTGGGAGAGTCGGTTGGAGAAGAGAAACGTAACCAGGTCTTTAGAGGAATCGACTTGCCCCCTCTTGGCATGGCACCCTCTAAGAAACCAATGGTCACAGTGGCAGTGATGACCCAGATGGAAGCTCAACTTGATTCTGAAACATGTAGAAAGGTCCTTTCAGATGTTGCTCATGGGTTACCGAAGGAGTATTACAAGGAAGAGAGAGAGAGGTTCCTAAGGGCCAAGAACATCGATGAGTATCTAGAAGACAAGAGAAATAGAGCCATCACTAAGCTGGAGAAACATCGGGATGAGGGCACTCTGTTCTTCAATCAAGAGATTACAGATGAGGTCATTGAGTTCGTGAAGAGTCGTCCTGACATATTGACCGGTACCCGTGAGAGTAACAAAATAGTGCACACGAAGATTCCATACATGACAAAGGAATACCTAGTTGAAACAGATGAGAGAATGAAGAGGTATTATGCGTGTCATTGTGCGTGGGCAAGGGAATCCATCAGGACTGGGGAGCCGCAGATTTCACCCACCTTTTGCTACTGTAGCGGAGGCTTCACAAAGCAGCCATGGGAAGTTGCCCTCAATCAGTCTCTAGAAGTAGAGATGGCCAAGTCTGTTCTCAATGGCGACCTAGAATGCAGATTCATAATTCATCTCCCAGAAGACATCGTGAAGAGGGCCGAACTAGAGTAGGCCGTGGACGGCATTGGACTGATTGTCTTGGCTTCTGTCTTGGATAAGTGATATTAGCCCCCAACCTGCTCTGCCAATCTATGCAGTTCGAAAACGTCGTGGCTCGCAACTTCGACGTTGACTTCATCTATCTAGACATCATTCTGACTGCGATTTGGGTTCTTCTGTTGATCAAGTCGAACCATAGGAGAGCCTTGTATGTCGGTGTTTTAGGAATTGTAGTCAACTTCATCATTGACTATGTTGTGTGGTACAGGACAATGGGAGTCAGGGTGATCTATGAGTTACCCCCTTGGCTCTCGCCAGAGGTCTTCTTTGTCTATTTCTCAATCACCTATGGGATGATTCAGTACTCGTACGTAGGAGTGATGTTCACTGAAGGGAGTAACAAGAAGCTCTGGACGCTTCTTCTCTTCACGGGATGGATTTCAATAGGTCTTACCTCTCAGTTGCTCTCTCTCGACGACTCAACAGTCCATGTAGCCCGAATAATGTCAACACAGCGTCTGACAGAGATCTTGGTAGTATTGGCCGAATACTCTCTTCTTGTCTTCCTCATGCAGAGAGGAAAGTTCGAGCTGACTTGGAGAAGGATTGGCTATGTATTCGGTATTGGTGTGCTGGCCTTCTTCGCTATGGAGGTCACACTTCTAGTACCTGGGATTCGTAACATCGACCTAGG
>LRSK01000058.1 GCA_001563325.1 Candidatus Thorarchaeota archaeon SMTZ1-83 | reverse complement strand
GTATAACACTGAAATAAACGGTGTAAGAGCACCCAGATAGAACTTGTAAGCTCCCCGTGGATAGAAAAGCTGGACACACATCACTGCAACAAATCCCCAGAGGAGAGCCTGTATGACCAGATCTCGAACCCGTCCTGACTGGTCCACCTCACTGCTGATGCTCGGCTTGAAGATGGCAAACGTGCCATAGACCACTAGTCCGCATATAATCAGAAATACATAGTTGGCCAATAGAAACGCAATGATATCCGTGAACCACGTTGGCATACCAATCCACAGGAAGAACGTATTGAGGTGGACTGTCATCCATAGTCCTGGAATGAATGTACGAAGAGTCTCATAGCGTCCCGTATTCCAAAGGAGCATCTGGTTCAAGTAAAGCTCCGGACTCACAATTAGAAAGGGCAAAGATACAAGCAAAACAACGCCGGCATAGATCACTGTGTGTTTGATGAATCCCCTTGCATAGTCTAGGGATTTTCTTCCTGCTCGCTTCTTGAGCAGCATAATGGACAGGATTGGGAAGAAGACTACTGCTAGCTGTCTGTACAGAGTAGCAATAGCAATTGTCACAATTGATAGCTCTTCCTTCTCAGTTAACGCCAGATAGAATGAGACCGTTGAGAAGAATACGTATGGAGTCGGATTCAACCACATGAAACTCCCGTAGAATAGTGTGAAGGGATTGAGGAAGTACAGCAGCATTGCATAGATTGGGTATTTCTCATCACGTGTTAATGATTTGGCAATCATATAGACGAGATAAGCGGTGCCAACATTGAAACCAAAGAGCGGCACGCCTGGCAGCCAGGAAGGCACACTGCCAAGAATCGACACCGTGTAGATCCATAGAGGTGGATAGAGATAGATTGCGAGGTCGCTAGAGTATGCCCATGCGCCTTCCCTTAGCGACGGGACCCATGAGAGGTAGAAGAACTGATAGTCATTGTAAAGTTCTACATGAATTAACTCCTCGAAGATGTCAGGAAGTCCAAGACTGTATGATGCGAGGGTGAATGTGCGGAGAAAGAAGAGAGCCAAGTTGATACTAACTCCAATGACAAAGTATCTCTTCCACCCTGTTAGGCTCCATCCTGCTCCTGCCATGATGATGAAGAGCCCTGAAAAGCCAAGCGTGAAGGTTGGATAGAATCCGGATGGGAGAATTACATAGTAGTAGGTCCATGAAACTGGATCCGAGCCCTCATTGAAGAACACAATGTACAGATTAAGTTCCGCAGTGAGTGAGGCTTCGTAGCTCCTTCTCTCCCCACTCGCAAACTGAAGGAGCACGTCTACATCCCGAATTGGAGTCCCTGACACATATCTCTCATATTCTGCTGATGTGAGTAGGTATCCGGTGGTGTTCTCAGCTACATATTGTTCTGGAGGTAGCATCTCTATTCCAAACTCATAGTCTGCGTCACCAAGCTCCAAGAATATATGATCAACAGTACTGCCTGAGTTCTCAACAATCACATTGAATCCGCTTCGAGTTGTACCTGGTACAGAGAAATGCAAGACAAATCCAGCTACGGCAATTACTATCCCAAGGACAACGATGCTTCTTTGAACTATCCTCCTATCCATGAGTCCACCTAAGAAGAACTGTAGATTATGAAGCAAATAAGAGGCTTCGGGTGCATTTCTTTGACCATTGCGCTGTTCAATGCTTTATCTTCACTCTGTCTAAATATGAGGAGTCGTCGCACTGCCTTTACTTCATGTTCTCCTCGTAGAACACGTTAGGCGCATAAGTCCTAGGCCAATGTGGCGCATTATCCAGGATTGATTCAATCTCGTCAACTGTCGTTTTGGTAAGATTGACATCAGATGCTTTTGCGTTCTCAATCACCTGCTCCGGTTTTGTCGCGCCAATCAACACCGCTGAAATCTCGCTTCGCCTGAGTATCCAAGCTAAAGCTAGCTGAGTCATCGAGATATCAAGCGATTCCGCGATTGCTGTTATCTCGCTAATCTTCCTTCGAACTTCTTCTGTAAGATACTTGAGGAAGCCTTCCATACGCTTTCCGCGGCTATCCTCCGGTATTCCATCATTATATTTTCCTGTAAGAATCCCCTGATACAATGGGCTCCAAACAGTTAAGCCCATGCCGTGACTCTTTGCCACCGGCATGATCTCAAGCTCAATGTGTCTGAAGAGCATGTTGTACATAGGCTGTTCCACGATAGGTCTCTGCAGCCCGTGTTCCTTAGCAATAGCATGAACACGCTCTAATTGAGCAGCCGTCCATACCGATGTTCCCCAATATCGAACTCTTCCAGAGTGCACAAGATCATCCAAAGTTTCTACCGTCTCTCGAATCGGGGTCATTGTATCGAATCTATGCATATAGTAGATGTCTAAGTGGTCTGTTCCCAGACGTTCAAGTGTTCCCTCTATAGCATTCATGATGTTCTTGCGGCTGTTTCCCCAATCTGTGACTGCCTCGCTGGTTGGCCAGAAGACTTTGCTTGATATCACAAGGTTCTTCCTGTCAATACTCTCTTCACCCAGCCATTCGCCAATTACGCTCTCTGCCTTCCCACCAGCATAAATCTCAGCTGAGTCGATAAAGTTGATTCCATGCTCCAAGGCCGTGTTCATACAGTCCTTGGCAACCTGATTCTCAACAGTTCCACCATAAGTCAACCATGACCCTAGAGACACGTCGCTAATCTTTAGACCCCTCTTGCCTACTCTTCTGTACTTCATATCGCGTTCTCCAGCCCAAGACACAAACTTAACTATCTTAAAGTTATTGCTGAAGCAACCGGTTCATTCTGTCAAGTCTTTCTTTGAAACGGTCGTGGGCGGTTCCCATAACTCAGTCCGGTTACCCTCGGAATCAATAAACCATCCAAATCTTCCCTCACTGTGCTCTTCAATGCGGTCATCCACTTCAACTCCCTTGCTTTTCAGTTGCTTCAGAATCAAATCTAGGTCATCAACAACGAAATTGATCATGAGCGGCTGTTTGGTTGATCCGAAGTATTTCGTGTCGCTTGGAAAGGGCCCCCAGAGTGTATACGCATTAGGGTCCATTCTGGCCTGCTTTGGCCATCTGAAGTAGACGTAGCCTTCCCGGTCTGGTTGAAAGCCGAGGTGTTCCTCATACCATGCTTGGAGCTTCTTTGGATCTTGTGACTTGAAGAAGATCCCTCCAATCCCAATCACTTCTCCCATTACATCTTCTCTCCAGATTCTTCTTTGAGGATATCGTCTCTGAAGTCTCGGAAATATTCCCATTCTCCACTAACAATCTGTCCCACAACTCGAATATTGGGGACAACATTTCCTAGATTCTGTCGAATATCACCTGCGGCTTTCGCACTAGTGGTGTAGAAAGATAGAAGCATCATTGGTCTGTCTGCACTCATCCAGCTCAACCAGTATTCCTCTGGGTAGGTTTCACGTACGAGCCGGTCGATTTCAAGCTGCTTTGAAGATGACAGTCCAGGGATTTCTACCACGAGAGTAATCACCATTCCAGCTCCAACGGCTCCGATGTTGACAAGAGTTGTTTCATAAATCAAGTCATGTTTCCGCATGAATTCAATTCTCTTTCGAACCGTCGGGACAGATTTTCCTGTTTTCTCTGCTATCTCTTTCAAAGGCATTCTCCCATTCCATCTCAGGTGATACAGTATCTTCCAATCAATCGTCTTGAGGTCTTCAAGTGCCTTCGAGGCTCTAAGGGACTCTTTGGATGACGGCGGCGGCAATAGCTGAACAACTTCGACTTCTCTCACTGCACTGTTTGATTGCAAATGTTCTACAGCCTGCTTAAGCTCATCTGTATTCCTGTAAATAGCAATGGCAAAGCCTTCAGGTTCAAAACCTGACATCACAGCCATGATGAACTTACTGCTGCCCAAGTCATCTATAACATCGCGAGTTGCTCTATCTTCGAGATGAAGCATTATGCTGGCAAAACTCGCATTCATTAGGCTCATCTTTGGCATGACATCAAAACCGAGAATGACTTTGCTCTCAAGTAGATGTTCAACTCTATTCTTTATCGTGTTCACTGATACATCATATTTCTTAGCCAAATCTGAGAAAGACATGCGACAGCTGTTGCTGAGTTCTCCAATGATTGCCTTGTCAAGCATATCCAACCTGCTACACCTTGGCCCATTCCACTTTAAGCAGCCCTGACTTCAAAAACCACATCTTTTCTGATGAATATCTACATTTTCATCAGTCCAGAATTGCCAACCTGTTTTGTAGTTTCTGAACCATTTCTATCCTGAAACACATATTACAGGTGAAAGAAATGGTTGAACGAATTGGTTTCAAAGGTCCGATAACTACCACTGAAGCTCCGGATGATTTGCCCCGAAGGAGCATCATCAAGACTTGGCTGATGCTTTTTGTCTTTTCAGTCATAGTATGCTGGATTGCTCAGGAAGTAGTTGCTGGTCTGGGTATTGTCATTCCACTTGCGGTGGTATTGGTCTTTCATGACGCATACATTGCAGTGGTACTTGCGATATACCCATTCTCGATAATGAGGAACAACAAGAGAACTGCAATGGAGGTGCGCTGATTTGGATTGGATTCCATTCACTGTGATCCTAGTTGTATCCATCGTGGCTTGCTGGGCGGCTCAGGGATTCGCTGTGAGGAAGAACATTCAGATACCAAAGACTGTTGCAGTCATTGGACATATCCTCTATGGTCTTCTGCTTATCCTGGCCTACATCTTCGTGTAGTCGTGTGGAGGATAGTCTGAACTCTCTTCCAACTCTGTTTTCATTCCTAGGGGAAGCCTCAAAGCAGTCTTCGACCTAGGATTTCTTGTCTTTTGGTTCAAGGTGAACACAATGACCTGCTACTTTCGACACATCAGTCATATCTTCGAAGAACTTGGCATTAATGTCACTGCGGAGAAGAAGCGTGGCATTGACATAGCTATTCACGAGATGGTAGGCGTGGACTACAAGAACTGTTCAGCCGCATGGAAAGAAGTAAAGAAGAGACTGGCAGAGGATGAAGAGCGATTCATTGCTAGTCTACGTGATGCGCTTGCAAAGCCATAAGCTTCGTTTCCGACACAGTGATATCTCACAATTTATCGAAGAGCCGTATGTCCGGAGCAAAGGAAGACAGACCAGAAAAACAGGTTATTCCTGTCTATTTTGATGATGATGCTGATCTTGGGTTGCTAGATGGTACGATAGCAATCATTGGTTATGGAAACCAAGGTCGAGCCCAGGCTCTGAATCTAAGGGACTCTGGAACGGACGTCATTATTGGCAACATCCGTGATGCGTACTGGGATATTGCTGTTTCTGATGGATTTGAGGTTCACGAGATTAGAAGCGCTGTCAAACGTGCCCGTTTTGTAATGGTCCTAATCCCTGACGAAGTCCAACCCCGTGTCTTTGAGGAAAGCATCCTCCCTGAAATGGCATCTGGCAAGGTATTGTGTTTCGCATCAGGTTATAATATCACATTTGAACAACTTGTCCTGCCTCACGACTTTGATACAATCCTGGTAGCTCCTAGAATGATAGGTGCTGGTGTAAGAGATGCCTATGTGAAGAACCGTGGTTTCTATGTCTTCATTGGAGTTCACGTTGACATTTCCGGAATGGCAAAGCAGTATGCGCTAGCTATCTCAAAGGGCATTGGAGCCACAAAACCAGGCGGAGCACTTCTTGAGGTAACGTTTAGGCAAGAGGCAGAACTCGATCTCTTCAATGAGCAGTGCTTCGGCCCAGCATTTGGCCAAGTTCTCACAACTGCAGTGGATGTAGCTGTGGAAGCTGGTTATCCTCCGGAAGCTGTATTGGTGGAGATCTACATGTCTGGGGAATTAGCATACACATTGGAAAAGATTGCCAAGCTGGGGACTCTAAAGCAATTGGAGCTCCATTCTCCAACCAGTCAGTACGGCAGCATGTCTAGGGGGATTCGCTATGCCAATCCAGAACTCCGTGAACTGATGCAAAAGTCACTTGGCGAGATTCAAGACGGTTCGTTCGCTGAAGAGTTTGCCAAAGAATATGAGCTCGATCTGGAGATTCTAGAAGATATGAAGAAGATGGCGCAGGATGTACCCATTGTGGTCTTAGACAAGGAAGTCAGGGAGAGACTCCGATATAGAGAAGACGCATGAGCTCGATTACCAGTTGCTCCTAAGTAAGGTTTCAAAGGCAGCATGCCTTCTACTACCAATTGGTGTTGAATATTGGGTGATACAGTGGATGATATCACGATAATCAGGTCTGGAACAACATTGAGAGACCCTGAAGCCTGGAATCTTCAATACGATGATGAGGAACATCGAGGCTGGGAGCAGTTCCTTAGAACCTATAGTCTTGCCACCGTGACTCTAGTCAAGACCGATGGTATGCATATCTTGATAGACACTGCTTGGGAACCCTCTGAAGCCAGGGTAAATCGTCTTGTTCTAGAACTCAAGTATCACGAGCTCACGCCTGATGACATTGATGAGATCTTTGTCACTCATTGGCACGGGGACCATTTTCTCAACATTCCCCTCTTCTCAAAAGCTCGAGTCTTCTATGCGGGGTGCCCTGCGAGATCCATAAAGAATAGAATGACCCAAATGAATGCAGAAAATGAAACAATAAAGCTCAGAGAAGGTGAAGATTGGCACTCTGGTCTATCCATAATCGATACTGCTGGGCATTCTGATCACGATCACTCCGTCTTGATTAATTACAGGAATAAGGTGTTTGTCGCAGCTGGAGACTCAATTGTGTCCAAGATGTACTACCACACCGAATCTTTCTTTCCCAATCAACGGATGGAAAAGCACCTTACACAACTGATGGACTCATTTCATAGAATAATCGACATTGCGGATTTTATCATTCCCGGTCACGATGGGCCATTCTATAATTACAAAAAGGGGATTCACTAATACTTTCTGTTCTCATGAAGCCAATTAACTGCGAAATCCACAAGAGCTCTCATTGAGAGCAGACGACTCTCAGCCTGGCCTATTGTGCCTGGTTGATATTCGATTAGCTCCTCAAATGCATGGCCAATCTGCGGGAAATCTTCGAAGTAATACTGGATCTCTGTCCATGACTTCCACATACGTTCTCCCTTCTCGTAGACCGCCGCTCCCTGTAGTTCTCTTGGGTGATTCTGAAGGGCAGCCTTTACTTCTGCGAGATGGAGCGAAG
>LRSK01000057.1 GCA_001563325.1 Candidatus Thorarchaeota archaeon SMTZ1-83 | reverse complement strand
AACACTGTCTCCATATGGGAGATCTCTCAGTGGACTATCATCCTCCATGGCATTGATTCTATCTTGGTGTTTTCGTGAGCGCTCGTTTTCAATCATTGCAGCACAATCCCTTGAAGCTGCTAAGAATATGTATTACTGATGACTATACCAATTCTACTCATTTGACATTGGCGGTCTCTACATTGCTGGTTTTGGAGGATTGATTGGAGAGAATAGAGCTGGCATGTCGTCATCATCTGATGGCTCATTGCGAAACCTTTCTTTTTCAATTACGCTGGATGTTTCCATCCACATCCTCAATTTATCGACATGTCCGCGAAGCTGGATGATACTATCCATCTGTCCCAAGGACATTGAAACTAGTCCTATGCGTCTTCCTTTTTCATGTGCCATGAAGAAGCTGGCCTTGAAACCCTTAGCCTTGAACATTTGAGCCCGCTTCCCCAGTGTCATAACCAAGTCTAAATCCTCCTCAGACTTCAAGTTCATGTAGTAGGCTGGACGAAGAGGGTGTGACGTGTCAGTGAACTTGACTACATGCGTCCCATGTGTGAAGCTCTGGTTTATACAACTACGACATCTATGATTTCCTCCCTCGGAGAAGGAGTCGTAAACGAGCTGAACATTATCAGTTGAGCCACATCTGCTGCATCTCAAGACCATCGAATTGCCTCCTATTTCATTCGATCTGTAGCAACTCTGTGAAATTAGTGAGAAAATAGTGAACTTGAGAAGTTGTGTTTCCTGTGTGATACAGACTGAAGAGCGAGAAAAGCGAGAAGAATATGCTTTAGGGCTTAACACCAACAAGAAGTCCACGGAATGGATCGTCAATATCTAGGAATTCAACAGAGAGGCCGCTTTCTTTCATAGAGTCAATCAGCACTTCCTTCGAAAATATCCCCATTGGACTTGGGTCAACGAAATGCTCTACTCCATCTCTTGTGGCTATGAGAAAATTGAAGTTGAGATAGAGAATGTTGCCTTCTAGCTTGGAGGTGCCAACTCGTGCAATCTTAATCTCAGGGAGGTCAACGCAGTTGATGCCCATAGAGCCTGTACGCAGTGTTTCTCTTGTGACAAAAGGTTCAATCAATATTACACCTCCTGATTTGGTGTGCCTTGCAAATGCGTGCATCGCCTTCCTGAGCTGGTCCTCAGATGTGAGATAACCAATGCTTCCAAACATGCTGATTATAACGTCATACTGCTCTTCCAGATTCATGCTGATCATATCACCTTGGATGAACCTGACGCCTTTGCATTTTTCACTGGCAACTGCCAACATTGCAGCGCTGATATCCAAACCTGTGGCATCATACATAGTCATGAGCTGCTCAATATGACACCCTGTTCCGCATCCGACATCAAGGAGTTTGTTTCCTGATGATGTCTTGTTTTTCTGAATGACCGAGTGTAGCATGTCAGCTTCTTTGGCATAGTCCTTGAAGGAATACAGATGATCATAGTATGGGGCTAATCTAGAATAGAAATCAGTCATACCTTCATCACAGAATTCCTCAGACATAAATTCTGCCCTGGAAGACCTAAGATCTTCACAAGCCTACCAAGGCAGGGTGCAAATTCAGAAGATTGGGATTGGCGAAATCAGTAAAAGCATGCAAGAGTGGATTTTCAACAATGTCTGATCCAGAACTTGTGGCATAATTTGAGAAAGTAAGAACCTTGCTGAGAGGCGGCGATCTGGAAGATGCCGAGGAGGTTCTTCAAGAGTGTATTGATCGAGCTCGGATTTCCACTAGAGAATTCATGGAAGGACTCCTTGATGAGTTTCCTGATCGAGAGATTAGGAGTATGCTTGCTCGGCTTTATTGGTGGAACTTTATCTAGCTGAACAATGCTTGGCGTTGAACCAAAGGTTAATATTTATGCAAAGTTCTTTGCAATGCAAAGAACTTTATGAAGTTGATGAACATGAACGAAGAAATTGACCTCGTGAAACTGGAACAAGCAACATTCAGGACTGCGAATCAAGACGGGCTTACCGAGTTCTGGATGGGCCTAATGATAATGGCAATAGGCATGCTCCTGGTGTCGAGTAGCTTTGCTGCCTACATAGCTCTTATCATAATCTTCCAGGTTGCAGTTACTGAACGAATCAAAGAGAAGTATACCTATCCTCGAATTGGACGAGTGAAGCTTAAGGAAGAGAGTGAGATTCCATCCACTCCTGGTTGGATTGCCTTCGCGATTATTGCCATAATAGCAATATCTGCGGCATTCATCTCAACCAGAGCTGATTATGCGGTGGTCATTCTCATTGCAACATGGGCCCCTCTAATACTAGGCGTCGTCTTCCTGTGGCCTTCTGCATATCTTGTTGAAAGATCCGGTCTGAAAAGATATTATGCCTTTGGCATTTCGACTCTTATTCTCGGTGTGTTGCTCTTCCTGATTCCGTTTCCCCACCCTGCTGATAGGATGACCCTGTTTATGCTATTCTCAGGAGGGATACTTACATTGGCGGGCGTTACAAGCATGCTTCGTTTCACCCGCAAGTATCCGATTTTGGAGCTGGAGGATGTGGGCGTTGAGCAAGAAGAATGAACCCGATGCAGATCTAGAGATCGACAGAGTCATTCACGAACCCTCCAGATTGAAGATAATGGCCCAGCTATATGTCGTAGAGTCCGCTGACTACACATTTCTCATGAAACAGCTTGGCTTCACTTGGGGAAACCTCTCATCACATCTGACAAGGCTTGAGAAAGAAGGCTATGTCTTGGTGGAAAAGGAGTTCGTTGATAAGAAACCTCGGACAACATTGTGTCTCACAGATGCGGGTCGAAAGGCATTCAATAGGTACAGGGCTATTATGAAAGATGTAATAGAGGAGCTTCCGGAATAGAACTAGGTGGAGCGGACTGGTCTTCTCTTCCGGATTGATCTTTTCAGAAACAGCTGTTCAGACATTTTCATCTGCGCTTCATGAATATCACAAGCACAACAAGAACAACTGCAACACCTCCTATTAGAGCAACCATCTCAATTGGAACTGAAACCGGGGTAGGAGTCGTTGGAGTGGTCGTCGTAGTAGTAGTTGTTGTTGTCGTGGGATTTGTGGGTTCGGTCCCGGCATGTCCTAAGGTGCATGTTTCATTAGTACAAAAAACGTCTATTGTATTGCTAACTACCACATTATCAGCACCATCACCATCGCCACTCATCCAGAAATCAACCCATTCACTATCAACCGCTGGGTCCAGTGTCTGATAATGAAAGAGATGAGTTCCATCCAGGAATACGTCAATGTTGAATGATTCATCCATTGTATTCTCTCAGATCAACCAAGAGAATCTCAAAGCTATGTCACAGATATGACAACACTGTAATTTAGATTGCTTCTGGAGCCTCAACATAAGGTTTCCGGAGTCTTTACTTATCGAAAAATCGAATCAGTGCTTGATAGTGCTAGTCGAATTTATGAACTCTTTTGACGTCAGCTCCCTCTCTCTTAATGTCGGTAACTCTCGAAACGACAAAGTCGGACAAGCCGAATTCTGCTTCTTCAACATATCCATGAATTATGACAGGCATTCCAACGCGAGGGAGGAACCGACACTTATCCATTATTCCAGCTGAGAGTCGAACATCATATGTCTGTCCTGTTTCCTGATTCTGCACTACGATGGTTGTTGATCCGTACCATCTCCTTGCACTTATTCGAGTAGTCTGACTCCTACCGACCTCGCGGATAACGCCTCTCACAACTGTCATGACTGAGCATCCTCCCATGGAGCAACCAGTGTCCCATATCGACCGCCGCCCCCAGGGATGTATTTCATCGATCCATCTCTATATGAACCAATCATCATTGAGAGCTTTGGATTGACCTCAGCTAGTTCTTCAAGAGCTGTTTCGGTGAGGATGGTAGTTTCTGGGCCGAATGATTCCCTCAATGTTGAATACAAGTCACGCAGCTTTTTCGAAGATTTGGACCTAATACCCATTGCAGATGTCATAAGGTCCAGAAGAGGCGGGATATGCAGATATGGAGGGCGATGTGAGGGGGAGATACTCATTCCATCGCCTAACATCATCGCACGGTCTCTGACCCCCAGTCGGAGTGCACGCCCATCTGAGGGACACTTGACTTTACGCCGATGGATATCCCTCAAGAGTCGCGAGCGGCCCTCTGCGTCAGAGCATGAGAGATAGATGTTCAGGTCATCAAATTCCGGTGGTTTGATTCCTTCTCTCAGTATTAATGTTCGTCTACACTTCGAACAGAATGAGAGATAGTATTTTCCAAGTCGAGGATTAAACCCTACGTTGAGAATTGGTTTCCGCCTTTTGGATCTTAGAATTGCCTGCCGAATCTCATCGAATATTGGAGAGTTCATTGATACTCTGACAAACTCTCTGCCTAGCTTGTCAGGCGAAGGTGAATGAGCGTCGCTAGATGTGATGTAAGTGAGGTTTCTAAGTTCTGGAATGCAATCAGCAACCTCTGTGTCAGCTGATAAGCCAAGCTCAATGAATTGGATATGAGGAGCCTCCTCCTTGTAGCAGCCCTTTAGACTATCATATCGACCTTCTCTAAAGATTGACCTATAGGGTGTAAATGCATGGGCTGGGCCGATTAGCCCTTCGCAGTCTCTGACGGCGCCGGCTATCTCATCGCCATTCATGTTGACTCTAGGACGACCACCCCATTCATGGTCCAAATTGGGAGATGAGTGTTTGAGGAGCCTGCGGAGATGTGAAACCGCTTCAAAGTCCCGAAGAATCACAAGATGATGTATTGACTCCGCATCCTCTATCTCAACAGTAAGTATGAAGCTTACAGATTTGTGGAAGAGCCCATCATCTTTTTCTATGAGGTTCTTACGCAGATGATGAAGCCATTGTGGCTGGGTGGCATCGCCAGTACCAATCAAATCGAGACCCTTTTCTTTTGCACCTTCTGCTAGCTTGGGAATTGTCATAGATTTGCTGACACCGATTGAATGCAAGGAGTGAATGTGTAAATCGACATCGAATTGCTCCATTCACTAACTCCTCATATATTGATGACCACTTTGGTAGTATTGGGCTCTGCAGCATACTCGAATGCTTTGGCTCCCTCTTCAAGTCTGAACTCCTTTGTGATTAGACGTTTGACCTCTATCCGACCCTTTGCAAGCATATCAACAGCTTTTGCATAGGGTCCAGAGGAATTGCCAAACATCGTAATCTCACGCTCAACGAGGTGGGACGGATTAAACAGGTAATCTTCGCCATGAATGCTCGTCAGGCCTATTATTCCTCCATCCCTCACAAGATCAAGAGCCATGTCAATTCCGCTGGCATTGCTTGTTGACTCAATTACAACTCTGGGGCCCACATCAGTAGTCAGCTTAAGAACTTCTTTCTTCCAATTGGGAGTAGCTGCATTGACTGTGTTCGGGATGCCAAGTTGCCTGACAAGTCCAAGTTGCCATCGGTTATTATCTACCACAATGACGTTTGCACCATATGCATCGTAAACTTGAGCTACCAGGAGACCCAGTTTTCCACTCCCAATAATCACAATTGGCTCATCATGTTTAGCTGGTGCTTTCTCATAGGTCTTGATGGCTGATGCAAGAGGCTCAACGAAAATCCCATTTGTGATATCAATTCCTTCAGGTAGCGGATGAACAAGCTCTGCTGGAACACTGAGATATTCCGCTAATCCACCATCTGTAGTTATCCCCAAGATTTCCTTTTCGCTACAAAAGGCAGGTTGATTGTGCCTGCAGTACCAGCATCTACCACAGGGAACATCGACTTCAGTTGTTACCGGCATGCCTATCTTGAGGTCAGGAACTGAGCTCTCATGAATTACGCCTGCAATCTCATGTCCCAATACAAGAGGCAACTTAACATCGTAATCACCCTTCCAGATGGCAATGTCAGTTGAACAGATACCAACAGACCTAACTTCAATTCTGACACTACCTGGCATTAGGGCAGGACGAGGAGTATCAGCCAGCTGAAGTCCATCTTGCGTGAGCACCAAAGACTGCATCTTTTCTCCCTCTCCTTCCGCTAAGCCGCAGCTGGCTCAATAAACCCTTCGATATGTAATGCAAGAAGCTGATTTACATCCAAGATAATGCTGTCAAATCAAGAAACGATAACTTATATTGGTGGAGAAGGCCCCCACAGGACTCTGAAGGAGTTTCATTCAATGCGGATTGGAATCGAATTCGTACCTGACAAACCCATTGAGAAGCTAGTCACTTGGACAAAGCTTGCTGAAGAATCTGGTTTTGATAATGTCTGGATTACCGACCACTACAACAACAGGAACGTGTGGTCAGCACTGACAGCAATCGCTCTAAACACAGAGAAGATTATGTTGGGACCTGGTGTAACAAATCCATTCCATATCAGTCCAGCTTTAACAGCCTCAGCTGCGGTTACTATCAATGAGTTGAGTAATGGACGAGCAGTGATAGGCATAGGCGCGGGAGACAAAGTCACTCTCAGCGGCCTTGGAATTAAATGGGACAAGCCAGTATCGGCTGTTGTTGAATCCATAAAGTACATGCAAAAGCTTACTGAAGGCAGTAAGTTCAAGCATGATGGGAAGGTCTTCAAGGTCAAGAATGCCAAGCTGGCGATCGTCAAAAAAGAGCCAGTTCTTGATGCTGATGGCAATCCCAAGATGAAGGATGGAAAGCCAGTAAAGAAAGGACCGAAGATTCCGATCTATGCTGGAGCACAAGGTCCAATGATGCTAAAGATGACTGCAATGGTCGCAGATGGCATCTTGATCAATGCTAGCCATCCTAAGGACTTCGAGATAGCCATGGAAAAGATCAAGGAGGGTGTTGAGGAGGCAGGTCGAGACCTCAAGGAGATTGATGTCACTGCTTATGCATCATTCAGCATTGGCGACACTCGAGAAGCAGCTCTTGAGGGAGATGCGAAGATTGTAGTGGCGTTCATTGTTGCAGGCTCACCTGATGTTGTGCTTGAGAGACATGACCTAGATCTGGATGCATGCAACAAGGTCAGAGGATTATTAGGTGAAGGCAACTTCAAGGACCTGCCAGATGCGATTACCGACGACATGATTGATGCATTTGCCGTTGTCGGAAACAAGGACCAATGCATTAGGCGTATCGAGGATCTCGGAAAAGTTGGAGTGACACAATTCGTGGTTGGCTCACCTATAGGACCTAGGAAGAAAGATGGGATCAAGCAGATTGGCAAG
>LRSK01000056.1 GCA_001563325.1 Candidatus Thorarchaeota archaeon SMTZ1-83 | reverse complement strand
CTCGCACTGTAATGATGTCTTAGTATTCCTCTACCAAAGCTGATACTGTCTCTTTACGAATCCTTCCCAGACCATTGGCAGTTTGGCAATCACCTCTTCAGATATGCTCTCGACAGAACCACGTACCTTGTCAAGGTCGCATTCTCCGTAGAGTTCTACATTGATTGCCTTGGGTTCTGTTATTGGTGCGCCTATCTGGCTTACAAGGTAGCAGTAGACCTGGGTGAGATCTGGATGCTCCTCAACTACCTTCTCTACAATCTCTCGGGCCGCAACATTGTAAGTCTTGCCAACATGAGAAACAGGGTTCTTGCCGGCTGCTGCTTCGAGTGTCATCGGTCTGTAGGGAGTGATTAGACCGTTCGCCCTGTTGCCACGTCCAACCTGTCCGTCATCGCCATGCTCAGCTGAGGTCCCTGTGACGGTCAAGTAGAACAAGCCATCTTCAGGACTGTCCGCAGTGTTCACGCTCACTTCAACAGACTGGTCGGTAACCTTGACGGCCATGTCGGATAGTAGTTCACTTATGCCTTCCATAACACTGGCATATTCCTCTGCATCCTTTGTGTGGGTAGAGATGATTGCAGCAGCTATCTGCAGGTGGATGTTATCTCCAACTCTTGTACCCATGACCTTGATGTCTTCTCCAATCTGCGGCCACTTCTTCTTGGTGTATCCGTGATTCAGCAACTGCTCAGCCTCTAGGACAAGCACTTCAGTCGGCGATAGTGGTGCATAGCTTACGCCAAAGGACGTATCGTTGGCTCTTGGGATGTCAACCCCTACTTCGAAGTTGCCCACAAGGTCCGTGCTCCCTGCTCTAATCTTGTAGTCAATTATGACATCTGAATTCACATCTAGGTTTGGTAGGTCTCCGCTGAGCCACTCCCTAGTGTGCTCCACTGCGAACTTGCCTACAGGGACCTGACGTTCGTAGTCCTTGTCAACAACATCAACTGCTCGACCACTCAACAAGAGGTAGATCGGCTCAATAACATCGCCCCCTCCGAAGCGAGCGTTCGATTGACCTCCTACTAAGAGGACCTTGTCAACATTATGATGTTGTACCTGTCCAAATGTTTCAATATAGTACTGGCTTAGGCGGACCGAGAGTTCCTCTGCTGCCTTGTCGCAAAGGGTGTCAGGATGTCCTTTTCCCTTGCGTTCGACAATCTCGACTTTTCTCTCGGGTACCGGAATGCCAACGCCACGCGTAACTTCAATAACCATTCTGGTTCAACTCTATTGTCTTGTTGTTCACCCGGCGCCGATTGAAAGGCATAAAAGGGTTGGCATGCGAACGCTTTTGTAGTACTCTGAAGAATGGTGGAACTAGGAAGATGCGGCTAAGGAATATAAATCATAGAATCTGGTGAAAATGAGGGGCGGTGAGGCTTTGGAGATAGTCAAGCGAGAAGGTGAGAAACTGACGCGCCTGAGAAGAGATGCTGGCTTCTCTCAGAAGGAATTGGCTGACAAACTTGGAGTCACACAGTCTTGGGTATCCAGAGTGGAGAAGGGGGCTCTTGATGTCAGTCACTCTATGATGGTAAGGGCCCTAGAAGTAATCGAGCATCGCCGAATCGAACGTCGCTTCATAGGCCAGTTTCAGAGAATGAGATGCATAGACTTGATGACTGAGAATCCGATAGCTGTAGATCCCAGAGACCCCGCGTCAAGAGCTATGCGACTTATGCAAGACAATGGATATTCGCAGATTCCGGTGATAAGAGGAAATGTCATCCTTGGAATGGTGACAGAGCAAGACATTATCAAGGAGTTGCACCATGACCTCAGTCAGATATCAGTACAAGCGGTGATGTCACCAGAGGCACCTCCAATAGTTGATGAGTCCGCCCCGGTTGTACACGTCATCCCGCTTTTATATACCTATCAGGCTGTCCTGGTTCAGAGCCAAGGACGATTAACGGGGATTCTTGCTAGGTCTGACCTCCTCAGTCTGAAATGACACGTCCTTCTTGGGACATACCAGTTAGGTTTTAGACCATGGCCACTGTTTCTTTTACCTCTATTCAAGAGTCAAAATGGCCTCCGGCATGAACCTCTCAGAATGAGTTATAAATACCTGAAATGAATCTGTAAACGGAGACTTGGATATTGGCCGGTGCTGACTTCGAGGCATTTGAGGATCTTCGTGAGAGTCTTGACACTTTCATTGAACGATGGTCGAAGATTCAACGGAACTCGGTGAAGTCAATTCAGGCAGTCACGAATACTCTTGTCCAGATTGAGCACATTGATGGGCCTCTGGGCAAACTTGAGGGGCTTCAGAACATCAGAGAGAATGCTCGGGGGAAGCTGCTCGTCAACCTGTTTGATAAGCTCGTACCAGCATTAGAGGCCTCCATCAAGGAGTTCACCAAGCTGATGAAGATGTTCGAAACTCTGCGGCATAGAACCTCATCACTCCAGACCATCACTGAAACTCTCCGGGAGGAAGGTGTTGAGGATAAGAAGCTGGATAGTCTCGTAGGTTTTCTTGATTTAATCGTGCTCAGCATCCAAGATATTCTGGATATGTTCGAGTCTGAATGGCTCATCAAGGCCACAATCTTCAGAGACCTCGAAGAAGGTGGCGTCGAGCTCGGGGTGATTACAAACTATCTCACAATGTGGAGCGTAGAGCCGAACATAGAGCCGCATGCTCTGGAGAAGCTCATGAAGGACCTAGATGAGCACTTCGACTTGCTCCGGGACATCTTCCAAGGGAAGACTGGAATCCAGCTTCCGGACTTCTACCGGAAGGTTTCCTTCTAGCTGACCACAATATCGATGATTTCTCAGGCCGAGTTTCGTGAGGGGAGCCTTCTACTGATTCGTTTCCTTGCTTCTTCGACTAATAGCAAGACTACGCCGAATACTGCAATCTCCACCCACTCCCATACTTCTAGCTGAACAAGCCCAAAGACACTTGTCAGTGGGGGAAATAGGAAAAGGATACTTACAAGGAATATGTCAACCAAGTAAACAGCCAGAATGATCCTGTTGCTTGTGAGTCCAATCTCTGTAATCGTTTTGGTCGGAGATCTACAGTTTTGCACGCTATACCACTGAAGAACAATCAGGGACACAAATAACATAGTACGTATCTTGTCTTCTGCTTGCCCGATATGCTGCAGATACACAACTAAGACGAATAGCGCCATGACCATGCCGTACAGGACTGCTCGTCCCAGGGTATCCTTTGACAGAACGCGGTCTCTAAGCGAGCTTGGAGGTTGGTCCAACAGACCTTGTTCCTTTGGTTCCAACGAGAGTGCCAAATCTAACATTCCATCAGTGACTAAGTTTATCCATAGAATCTGCAGAGGAAGAAGAAGTATCGGATTCTGAAACACAAGAAGAATAAACAAGATTGCGAAGCTTTCAGCAAGATTCGTGGAGGTCAAGAAAAGAACCACTCTTCTCAATGAATTGAGAATGTGCCGACCTTCCTCTATGCCGTCAACTACGGCTTCGAACCTTTCGTCTTGGAGGATGATATCAGCAGCCTCTTTGGCGATATCTGTTCCAGTTATTCCCATAGCTACTCCGACATTGGCTTGCCTAAGAGCTGGACTGTCGTTCACTCCGTCCCCTGTCATGCTGACAAGCATTCCCTGGCTCTGCAATGATTTCACAATGCGGAGTTTGTGAAGTGGAGTAGTTCTAGAGAAGACTTTCGCACCTACCGATAGCGCTTCTTCAAGTTCCTCATCATCCAGTCCATCAATGCTATCTCCTGTCAGACTAGTATACCCCGTTTCTGGGTCAAGAATGCCGACCTCTTTTGCGATAGCCTCTGCTGTAAGTGGGTTGTCACCTGTAATCATCAATACGTCAATGCCTGCTCTCTTGGATTTCTCTATGTAATTTCGGACTCCTTCCCTCGGTGGATCATTGATTCCACACAAGCCTACGAATCTCATCTCTGTGAGGTCTTCCTCACGTATTTGTGGCGAATCCTTGGGTATCTCTTTGATCGCACAGGTCAGAACGCGAAGTCCTTGTGATGCGAATTCGGCAACGAAGTGATCTGCGCCTGACGGCTGAGATAGAAATCCCTCGACTACTTCTGGAGCACCCTTTACGATAAGCAAGCCATTGTCACTCGAAATGTCAAGGGAATCCAGCCTACTCCCAGGGACATGAAACGTAGCCATGTACTTCCGATTGCTTGTGAAGGGAATCTCTGAAATACGTGGCCAGGCTTCATCCAAGACATATCGGTGGAGGCCAGCCTTTTCCAAGACAACTAGTAGCGCTGCCTCGGTAGGCGAACCCTTTATTCTCCATACCCTGTCTTCTCCTGTGCATTTCCGGATCGGGTCGTCTTCTACCAAGCACCTGGAGAAGACATCAGAATCATTGCACAAGGCCATGGAACCCAACAGTATTTCTAGGTCTGGGTAGTCCTTCAGTATCTCACCGTTTATTGGGATCCTTGTTGATTCGTCGCTCTCTGATTCCACTCCTGGTGATCTTAAACATCCCTCGGGACCGCATCCTTGAAGGAAGATCCCTCCCGTTTCAGGATTGAACCCATCGCCGCTTATCTCAAACGTGTGATTAGGTGTGAAGATTCTCCTAACCATCATCTGATTCTTTGTGAGCGTTCCAGTCTTATCTGAGCAGATGACATTGACAACACCCAAGGTTTCAACAACACCAAGGTTTCTTACAATCACATTCTTGCGAGAAAGCCTGTATACTCCAACAGATAGAACAACTGTGACGATTGCTATCAACCCTTCTGGAATTGCTGAAACAAGGGCGGAGAGGGAGAACAGCAGCAATTCAGAAGTTTCTATCTGCCTATATACTCCCAAGATGAAATTGAGAGCAACGAAAGCTAGTGCTGCAAAAAGAAAGAAGATACTAAGCCTCTTCAAACGAACCGTTACTGTCGCTTCTTCTTGCTCGACTCCAGCAAGCTCCCGGTTAATCTCTCCCAGAACAGTATCGTCACCGGTCTTCTCCACCAGGACTCTTGCTCTCCCCTCTGTGACATAAGACCCTGCAAAGACCTGGTTTGACTTCTCATAGTAGTGTGGATTATCAACAAGACATATGACATCCTTCTTTATGGGGATGCTTTCCCCGGTCAGAAGACTCTCATCTACATGCAAGTTTCTCTCGAATAGCACTCTACCATCTGCGGGGACTCTCTCCCCAGCATTGAGGAGCAAGACATCTCCCGGTACGATCTCATCTGACAGAATGTCAAGTTCTTCCCCTTCTCGAATTACTAGGGATCTCTCCTCGATGAGTTGGCGTACTGATTCTATCGTCTTTTCAGCTTTCCATTCTTGGACGAATCCAATGATGGCATTAATCATCAGAATGATTGCGATTACAAAGGCATCTATTGCGTGGTCGGCAAGGACAGAAACTCCTGCTGCAAGAATGAGAACATAGACCAAAGGTGACTTGAATTGCCGCAAGAACAAGAAGAGTGGATTCTCTCCTTCTTCAAGAGTAAGCTCGTTTGGACCATATTCATCCAGTCTTCTCATCGCTTCTTCTTGTGTCAGGCCTTGGGGGTCTGTGCCTAGACTGATCAGGCAGTCACTATAGCCTAGTACACCATCTCCTGATTCATGTGAGTTCATTATGGAGAATCCTCCGACGTTGAGAGTGTCTAGTTCAATGGCTTCATATATGCGTGGTCATCGCTAGTCCAAAGTCTACACATTCCTGCCCCGTTTCGTGAGCTTCAGTCGCATGATGACATCCTCTATTTCTGCTTCGATATCTCCCCTCTCGTCTTCATAGGCAACCTCTGAGAGTCTTCCACTTTCATATTCGTTGCGAAGATAGTTCAGTTTCTCTAAAAGGATTTGTTCGCGGACTTCTAGTTCTTGCTCACGTGCTCTTTTGTCAGCAACGAGTTTCCTGAGTTCATCTTCGAGTCTGAAGATCTCTTCTTCAAGTTCCACCTTCATTCTGGAGTACAGGTCCTTAGGGATTTTGCCTTCCGTATACATGTCAACAAGCTGGAGAAGCGCATGTCTTGTGGCGTTCCTGTGAGCTGAGATCTCTTCAGTCAAATCAGCCTCTTCAATCAGGTTCAGTTTTCTCGCTAGAATTGGTGTGGTGAGGCCCTGCAGAACCAGGCTTATCATAAGCACTATGAACACAATCGAGCTAATATTGTTGCCAAGGTCTATGTAGCCGGGTTCTTGATATTCCGTGATTATTCCAACGGATATTGCAGCTAAGGCTGCACTTGCCACGCCCTTCACTCCTGCCCAGCTAAGGAAGAATCGCTCTCGAACACCCATGCTGCGATCTGGAGCTGTCACCAAGAAGACAGATACCGGCCTGGCGACGAAGATGACCAAGAGGGCGACGATTATTCCCGATATCACAGTTCCTTCACTTGTGACGAGGAACGCCACGTCAAGAGTGAATCCTAGCAGAATGAAGACTACAATCTCGAATGCGAAAGAAACGTTCTTCATGACTCCCCTCATAGACTTCTGCGGCAGAACATCAAGCCCGATCTTCCTTGCATTAGCCATGAAGATGCCGGTGAAGACACAAGCCAAAGCCCCAGGATGCACGCCTGCCAGATTAGCACCCTCCAGAATCAGAGAAAAGAGCTCTCCTATGCCGTAGGCAAGAATTGGAGTGGCGGCTGTTAGAATAGATATGTTGGTGTCCTCTCCTGTTATGTGAAGGAGCCATCCTACTCCGTAGGCCACTCCAAATCCGATGACCACGCCGAGACCCATACTGAGGATGAACTCGACTAGGATGAAAGCTGGTTCTTGTTGGAGTGCAGTCACAACCAATGGCTCAAAGACGGTTAGGACGAGAACTACACTGGTGGCATCATTGAAAACAGCCTCGCCTTCCAGTATCGCGAACAGCTTTCGTTTTACCCTTAGGCCTCCCGTTTCAAGAACTGAGAACAATGCGGCGGGGTCGGTAGGCGAAAGGATAGCACCAATTAGGAATGCAGTCGGTCCAATACCTGCTACAAAAAAAAGAATGGTAGAACCGGCAATCAGCGAAGTCAGCAGCACTCCAAGTGTTGCCAGCAATAACACAGATGTGATAGATAGTCTGAGTTCCTTTACATTTAGAGTTAGACCAGCGTAGAAAAGCACTGCTGCAAGAGTTAGCTGATAATGAGAATTCCGACAAGTAGGTACTGCTCGGCAGCCAAAACTGTCACCTCATAGCCCTTCGAGTATCTCCACCAAGTCCTCTATATGGTCTGTTATGCGCTCCAGCTCTCCGACAATCTGTCTCATCACGTAGCACACAAAATCTGAGTGTCCACCTGTCGCCACAGAGATTTGTCTGCAGATTATGATATTCTCCTCATCAACCTCCCGCTCAAGTTGCGAGATAGTTTCCCTACCCTGACTGAAGACCTCTGGATTCTCCCTGTACTCAAGGGCCATGTTCTTGAGAGCGAAGACGGATTCTCGCACTTTCTTGGAGATCGAGCCGAGCGAGTCCATGTATATGGACTCGAAATCGACATCCCTAATCATATCAACCATCAGCACAATGCGATGATACGCTCCCTCTATCTTGAGTAAGGTTGACATGGCATCTAGTGCCACTAGTCCAGTTTCATTGGCTGGAAGTCGAAAGGTCAATCGGAACAGTGGAATCATCGACGCGAACTCGGAGGCGATGACTTCTCTCGAGGTTACCCAATCAGATTCACACTCGCCCGTTATCGTTCTACATATTTCATCATCAACTGCGGCGCTTATTCTCTCTAAGTGTTCAGAGATTCTTTCGAGGCCATCTACAATATCGGCTCTCTCAATAGGTTCTTCGGTCAATCTCCTACCTCCGCAAAGTCAAATCTAGTCCAGCCAAGAGCGATGTTCAAGCGAATCTTGCTCTTTCGAAGCTTGACTTCTATTCCTGTTTCTATTGGCTCATTTAGAGGTAGAGTAATCACACCTTCCCGCAGGCTTGGCATGGGCAGCTCAAGACTCTCACCTTTCCGAATCTCATCCGCTACCTTCTCCAGCAGATCTGCAAGAGCGTTCTGTGTGAGTTCCTCTTCGAACTCAAACTGATCGATGTCCATGGTCTTCTCCTCATGGAGCTCTTTCTATGCGTATCAGAAACCCTGCCTTTTTAGAGTAGCTCTTTGGACCAAACGAAGCAACATTCGTATCAGAAGGAACCATCACCCTTAATTGCGAACCAGCCGCCTGAGAAGCGCAATCTCCACAGGTCCTAGGTTTAGAGGGATTTGACAATGGGTGAAGAAGAAGAAATGGTCGTGACTCCCTGGGAAGTCAAGGGGAAGATCGACTACGACCGCCTGATCAAGGAGTTTGGAACAGAGCGAATCACTCCCCAACTCAAGCAAAGAATGTACAAGATCACAAAAGAGAAGCACATCATGCTTGAGCGTGATTACTTCTTCTCCCACCGTGACCTCAATTGGATCCTTGATGAGTATGAGAGGAAGAACAAGTTCACACTCTACACTGGCCGAGGTCCAAGCGGCCATACTCACATCGGCCATCTTCCCACATGGATGTTCACCAAGTGGATGCAGGACCGCTTCGACACGCGACTCTACTTCCAGATGACAAATGATGAGAAGTTCGTGTTTGAGCCCCAGCTTAGTCTTGACGATGTAAGGAGATTCACTTATGAGAATACGCTCGACCTGATCGCTCTCGGATTCGAGCCTGAGAAAACTTTCATCATCGAGGACATAGAACACATCGATCTTCTGTACGAGATAGCTGTTCAAGTGGCCAAGAAGGTCACATTCTCGGCAGCAAGGGCCGTCTTTGGCTTCGACAACAGCATGAACATTGGCGGAATCTGGTTTCCCGCGATGCAGGCTGTTCCTGCTTTCATTCACTCATGGTTGTATGGAGAGAAGACCCCTTGCATAATACCCTGCGCAATTGATCAGGATCCCTACTGGCGAGTCACACGTGATGTAGCTGAGAGGGTTGGCTTCTACAAGCCCGCCTCCATTCAGAATAGATTCATTCCAGGCCTGAAGGAGGGAGGGAAGATGTCAGCATCCGACCCTATGTCTACAATCTTTACAACGGACACCCTCAAAATGGCAAAGAAGAAGGTCATGAATGCATTCACCGGTGGACGCGCCACGGTGGAGGAACAGCGAAGATTGGGAGCCAACCCAGACATATGTAGCGTCTTCAAGTATTACGAATTCATGTTCATGCCTGATGACAAAGAGCTTGAAGACATTGAACGGCAGTGTAGGGGCGGCGAGATCCTCTGTGGAGAATGTAAACAGATTCTTGCCCCGCGCATGGTCGAGTTTCTCGAGAAACACCAAGCTGCCAGAGAGGATGTCAAGGACCGCGTGGAAGAATTCTCAGCTTCTAGACTCCGTGACGATATCAAGAGATGAGCACGGGGGCTCCATTCTTCCGTCAGTAATGTTCCCACCTGCTTTACCAGATGTGTGACGAAGTCTTAAATGCCTCCAGAACGACGTTGCCCCAGAAACTCTCAGGAGAGTTGATGATGAGTTCTGAAGCACAAGCAGTGGACGTCTTCAAATGTCCTGTCTGCAGCGGCAATGTCAAGACCGGTCCTGACGATGTTGTTATCACGTGCACCTATTGTGGCAGCACCACCACCATCGAAGGAAAGGCCATTGGCGACCATCTCATGGAATCCGGTGTGGACATTGATGAACGTCTACAGGGCTTCCGTCAGTTCTTAGACAAGAACAAGGGCATGAACAAGTCTCTACCACAGAAGGTGGAAGTAGTCGAGAACAAGATCATATTCGTACCAGTGTGGACTTCGAAGGTGAAGGCTGACACTTGGTATAAGGGCTACAAGACAGTTCAGGTTCCTGTCCAAAAGACTAGGACTGTGCGGGACTCGGAAGGAAAGACAAGGACCGAAACCTATACCGATTATGAACCGGGATACGTACCGGTCCAAGACGAGATTCATACTGACACCGATGAGCGTCTGTTAGCTCGCAAGGGTGCTAGATTCTATGGTCTCGAAGAGTATCTGGAGAAGGTCGACATCAAGAATACTGAGCCTTACAACTTTGAGAAAATCAAGGACCTGAAATCCACAGTACGCGGCGACGAGGTCGACATGACCGTTCTCAATGCAGAGATTGGCCAGGAAGAGTTCGAGAAGACAGTTCATGGCAGGGTCGCTGATCGACATAGATCTCAGGCGAATAGCGCTTTGACTGAGTTGTTCGATTGTAGGACCGATACACAAGTAAGAGGAACGACCTACCTACAGGCACCATTCTCACTCGTCAGGTACAAGTTCGAGGGTGACCTATACAAGGCCGCCCTGGATGGACATTCTGGGAAAGTAGTGCTCGGAGAGATTCCTATCACAAAGGCCCAGCGTGCCATGTGGACGTTCCTGGGACTACTAGGAATAGTCCTCGCCACATTCGGTGGTCAGCTTGCCTACGATAATCTTTCAGTTGAACCCCCAACAATGCTCATTCTTGGGGTGGCGCTTGTCATCGTCGGAATCATAATGGCTATAGCTGGGTTTAGAGTGCTGATAATGACCCAGCGGGAGAAGAAGGGGTGATCAAATGGCGAGATGCGCGTTTTGTGATGCAAACTTTGAGGCTGGGCGTGGTGATGTACTGCTTGTCTGTCCCTATTGTGGGACCGCACAGACCACTGCAGGAGCCAAGTTCACAGACCACTACATGATTCGAGTGCATTTTGACCAATCGGAAGCGCAGACTACCCTTCTCGACTGGGTTTCAAAACAGCTGGGGGCACCATCTGACCTTCCAGCCAAAGCTCGATTCGTGAAGTATGAGCAAATATGGTATCCTTTCTGGATTAGCAGAGTCGACTCACATTCGACATACCGCGGTCTAGGAAGAGACGCCAACTTCTACGATGAGTGGCCGCAGCGTCGTGGAGCATACAAGCGGTTCGACTACTTCTGGAAACCAGAGTCGGGCCAGTTCACAAGGCGTCACGAGGTCAGCATAGCTGCAGTGGCAGGGGTTGACGAGGACGTGGCGCGACATCCGATACCAACTAGAGCCAAGGAATTCTTCAGCCATGCTCATGCCGAAGAGTTCGACGGAAATGTCTTACACAGCATGGTTTCTGAGGAGGATGCCAAGAAGCAGGCGAAGTCGATTGCCTATGAGCGTCAGACTGCCCTTATTATGGACGAAGTCGACAAGGTTGAGGAACGTGACGACAAAATAGACATCGGGGAAACGTTTCTCATTCACGTTCCTGTATGGGAACTAGAGTACCGATACGGGAACAGCAAATACAAGGCCTCTGTGGCAGCCGCCACAGGCTATGTCATTGAGAGCAAGTATCCTCGATCGATGGCTTTCCGGGCCGGCGGAATCGGCATCGGTCTGATTCTTCTGCTAGGCGGTATAGGGCTATTGGCTCT
>LRSK01000055.1 GCA_001563325.1 Candidatus Thorarchaeota archaeon SMTZ1-83 | reverse complement strand
ATCCAACACCATTGATAGCAACACCTGCAGCAATAACAAGATTGGCATCTACATCGAATCTTCGAGTTCGAACACCGTAGCCAGCAACATCTGCAACAACAATAGGATTGGTATCTACCTCTATGACTCAGATTCCAACTTCGTGGCGAACAACACCTGCAATTACAATACCGTTGGCATCCGGCTAGGTTGGTCAGACTACAACACCATTGATAGCAACACCTGCTTGGGCAACACTGAACATGATATACTAGAAGAGTATGTATCCGAGGAGACTGTATTCGACGAGTCCGGAACCGAGGCGTCTGGTTCTGGAGTTCTTTTGCTTCTCGGGTTCGTAGGTTACACTGGGTTTGTAGTAATCACATTGCTGGCTGCATTGATCCTAGGCAAACGTGTGTCAAAGGGGGAGTAAGCATCGTCATCTTCTGCAGACCTCGCGATGAGAAGGTCCTACAGGTGATTGGGAGAATCAGAAGAGGAATAACCTAGCAGACTGATTCCCAGGATGAACAAGAACAGGACGTCGAAGAATCGCAGGGTGAGTAGTAATACAGGCTCTGCACAGCGCTTCTATCTTGCCTTGTACCTGAATTGCTCCTCGTAAATTCGCTCTAGCTCGTGAAGTGTCATGGCATCCTCAGGACCCTTATCAAGACGAATGTTCACTATCCTGGCAAATCTCAGTGCCATTCCTGATTCATAGGTGGGGCTCTTCTGGATCTCGGATGCTAGGACTTCAACAACGATTTCAGGCTTCACGACTTCTACGTGACCCTTCTTGCCCATGCTAATTGCCTGAAGTCTTGAGGTCATATCCTTGAACTCTTCATCCGTCAGACCCTTGAAGGTCTTTCCAATCATGGCGAAGCCACCAGTTTCAGCATTCCTAACAGCAAGATGATAGTCGGAGAGCCACTTGCTTCTCCTGCCGTGTCCCCACTCTGCTCCAATTATGACAAGGTCTAGCGTATCTAGAGTGTGCTTCACTTTGAACCAGTTCTTTCCTCTCACGCCAGGGACATAGAGTGAGTCTGTCCTCTTGGCCATCACCCCCTCATGTCCAAGTTCTTTGCTCCTACGGAAGAATTCCTCGGCCACAGAGGGTTCTGATGTCATAAGGGTTTCAGCGAGGACATCAGAGGAAACGACTTCCTCCAATCTCTTTCTTCTATGAAGGTAGGGCACATCTAACATGGACTCTTCATCGACAAGAATGACGTCGAAGACCAAGAGTTTCAGACTCACTTCTTCCTTGACTTGCTCTACATCGCGAGTCCTTCCAAATCTTCTCATGACTGTCTGAAATGGATAGGGTCGATCCTTACTGTCTACTGCGACAACTTCCCCATCAAGAATGGCCTTGTCAACACTAATCTCCTTTCTGGCAATAGCGACAATATCCGGAAGTCCTTCGGTAACATCTTGCATCCTTCGAGAGTAGACTCTTACCTGATCGCCATCCTTGTGAATCTGGGCACGGGCACCGTCGAACTTCAGTTCAAACGAGAAGTCAGACTCCTTGTTCTCTAGTATCTCAGCGAGGCTGTCAACTGGTGTCGCCAGCATTGGTCTGACAGGCTTGAAGACAGTCGGTTTCATCCCGACGAGCGCCGCCTCACCCTCAGCGGCTGCAATATGGGCCACCTTACCGAGATCTCCAGATAGACTCCAGGCCCTGCGCACCAAGTCTGTGTCAATCCCGAATGCTCTTGCTATTCCATCAGCCAGTAGCCCTTCTGACAAGCCAACTCTCATGTCGCTAAGTACTAGGGCAACAATGTACCTAGCTTCTCTTGGAGATGCTTCTCGCAGCATCTGTGAGAGAATGGCCTCCTTCCTCTTTTTCGAACCGCTGCCCTCCGCCTCAGCAATCTCATGGAACCCTTGCTGCACAGAGAGGATGGTAAGACTAGAGGAGAACAACCCCGACTGTCGAATCACACCGTCAGTACTCAGAAGAGCGGCTATTGCCTCTCCGGCATCTCCATCGTAGAGTTCTCGAAACTCCTTCTCAGTGAAATCGATGACCTGCCTGAGGGCCTGTTTCACGCCCCTCCAAGAAACATTCAGGACACGTGGGTCTCTCTCTGAGAAGACTCTACCTCCTAAGAACAGGGCTGCAGCAGTCAATTCATCTTGCTGTACTTTCTTTAGGAAGGACGCAACTAGGTCTGTCTTCGCGTTCCTTCCACTCACGCTTGAAATCTCGTCTAGAGTACGCGCCAATTCGGCAAAATCGGTCATATGTTCTCGGAGTCCAGTGTGGGCTTATTCGCTTTTAAGATTGAGATTCTGATCCTGAGTATTGACCGTACAATACGTACGTTGTACACACGCTCTTGAATGATTTGGCACAGTCTTTCCGATGAGGACAATGGAAGGCAAGGATTTCAAATGGCTGCTGAAGGGGAAGCTCGTTCGTGATTTCAGAGGCTTCCCCCTTGGCCGAATCAAGCAAGTATGGTACGACAAGGATAACGGTCCTTTCGTGGTGATAGAACGAGGCGCAACGGAAAATCGTCCGTTAACCTGGGAGGCAGTCCCGCTCAGAGCGGTTGATAGAGTGGAAGATTACGTCAGGCTGAAGCCTCCTGCATTTGCTGAGTAGAGAAGCTCGGAGTTGAGATAGGATGCAAAGAAGCTCCATCCGGCATCACAAGTCGCTAGTCGAAGCTAGTGATACTACCTATAACCCCGAACCGATCAAGATCAAAGTCTTCACTTCCAAGCAATGCGCGTTCTGCAACATCGCACTCCAGATAGTCGAAGAAGCTGTCGGCCGACTAGACTACTACCATCCCTTCCTCGAAGTGGTAGAGACTCCCGTTGATAAAAGACCGCGTCTAACTGAGCGACTCCAGATACTGGCAGTTCCCACAATCGTCGTTTCAGATTCCAGAATCGTTGGCTTGCCACACGCAGATGAGTTGGAGCAATTGATACACCAGGAGATGTTCCACTCTAAGCTGAAATAGGCAGTGGCTCCTCATTCTCAATACTTCTCTAGGAAAAACTCAGTCCAAGTAGCAACCAAGGATTCTCCTTGGTTATTATGCGGCTTGTTTCCACATTGAGGCTTATGTCGTGCATCGCCCCGGTTAGATACAGATATTCGCTATGATGCTCCGACCCAAAGACTAGCTTCGGAACTCCAATGTCCTGAAGAAGTGCATCAAGGAAAACTCTCAAGGGCGACTCGACAATCCTTGCTAGAGTGACGGAGGTTTCGAGCCAGATATTCTGGCGCTTCATAAGGGGAATCAGCTGCGGGAAACCGAAGATGCCTCCCATATGCATGATGACGAACTTGCCGCTCGGGAACATAGTGGATGCTTTATCGATAAACGACATCACATCAGTAGTCATTACGTCAGTGTGAATATAGACAGGGATGTTCTTCTCAACCGCTTCGCCGGCCAAGATCAGAGGTGCTGGGTCCTGAGGATGATATAGGCTATCATCCAGCATTAGCGCAACGCAGCCCTTGTCAATATATTCTCTGAGTCTCTGACGCGCTGTATCAATTGGTCTAGGCATGATTATGCAAGCGGTGAAAAGGCGGTCTGGGTAGATTGCGCTGGCCTCTCGATAGAGTTCATTTCCCTTTGAGGGCTCAATTGGGCTAAGCACAGCCTTCTCAATCCCGAAGGCATCCATACGACTGACTAGCGCTTCCGTGTGCATGACATAGTTGTCAAAATTGACCAGATCTAGCGAGTTACGATCTGCTCCCAAATGCGTGTGGATGTCAGTCGTCATTTCGAACACACTGTGGTTTCTATAGTATCATCTATAGCTTGTAGCGATTCTGCCGGTTCTTAGACTGTTCCTAGGTTAATAAAAGAAAAGTGTGTGTTGTCCAGGAATCCGGTTTCCCACTCCAACTCGGGCTAGGAAGTCTTCTGCGTTCACTGATACTCGGGCTCTAGCAGCATCTCTAAAAGGCGTAGGATTTCTTACTGGACTGGATTCAGTTGAATGAAGAGGAACGTATCCATAGTCTTGAGAGGAGTCTCTCACAGCTTGCTCACGACATCAACATTGACAGGTTCATGCTAATGGAATACCTCGGTCCAATTGTGGATGGATGCTGCGCGGCCCTCAACGTGAGTCTGCAAAGGGCCCGAGATCTCCACAAGATGTCCGACTCTGAATTCGAGGAACACATGAGCATGTCAGCTGGCTCATTCAAAGACATCTCCTTCTGCTTCAGAACTACTGATACCAAAGAGGCTTATTCACTAGCCTTCGATAGGGGCAGGGTGAAAGTGTTCGATGAGTGCATAGAGCCAGACGCTGTAATCACGTCGACATTTGAGCATCTCGCAAAGATTCTTGATGCAGACCCTAACGTTTCTGTGATCGAATCCCTGGGTTCAACCGTGTCAGTATCCGGGCTTGATTCTACTGACATTGTTCAAGCGCTTGGTTTCCTGTGTTATCCAACTCTACTTCGAATGGCACGCTCCGGAGTCGACCCTTCTTCGCTTATGTCGGACGACGCAGACTCAATAATACTCGCCGCTGCTTCAGACATGGTCACCAAGATTGTCAAGAAATGGATAGACACAGTTGCCGAGGCCATGGGTGAGTAATCTAGAGCCTTAGGCTATTCCGTGGTAGGGGAACACCATTTCCTTTAGTCTACGTATAACACGGTCCAAGTCAAGTGCTACTTGTTCGCGCGGAAGGTACGCTTGTACAACCAGTTCTTCGTCTCTCATTCCTTCTGGAAGGTTCGCGTAGCCGAGATTTCGGCACTTCTCGAGGAATGATTTGGGAATGTCCCTAGGAACATCCTTCCCAAGGATTGTTGCAAGAAACAGCGACCACAGTCGGGCGACATTCACTGGATGGTATCCTCCTCCTCCGACTGCCAGCCAACCAATGTTACAGATGTCATCTGATAGTTTCTTGAGCCTCTGAAGAGCGACCTCAAAGCCGTGGGTAGTATAGGCTAGGTAGGCCAACGGATCCATGAAGTGGCCATCGACTCCTAGTTGAGTCACTAGAAGGTTTGGTTTGAAGGATTCGAAGAGCGGAACCACGAGTTCGTCTACCACTTTGATTAGTTCCTCACTTCCAGCTCCTGGCAACAGTGGAATGTTGATAGCGTATCCCGTTCCCTCGCCTTTCCCCATCTCGTGGATGAAACCCGTGCCTGGGAAGAGCGTCCGACCCGTCTGGTGTACTGAGATCGTTAGGATATCCTTCGAATCATAGAATGCGTTCTGAACTCCGTCACCGTGATGTGCGTCAAAATCAAAGTAGAGGATTCTGGCCTTCTTCTTCTGAAGGAGATGTTTGATAGAGATGACGACGTCATTGAAGATGCAGAAACCCGAGGCCATGTTGCTGTGCGCATGGTGCAGTCCACCGGAGATGACAAACGTGTTCGAAGCACCTCCAATGATTGCCTTCGTTGCATCAAGCGTGGCACCGACATATCTGCTCGCTGCGTCATACAAGTTCGGAAACACAGGGTTGTCTGAAGTGCCAAGTCCATATTCAGGCTTTGAAGTCAGGGACTCTCCACTTTCGATGACTGCATCTACGTAATCTGGTGTGTGGAAAAGCTCTATCTCCTCTCTTGTCGGGACTGTAGGTTCGAAGAGTTCCACAGAGTCCAAGAGACCCAAGTCCTTTGATAGCTCATAGGTAAGACGAAGCCTATCGGGTTTGAGTGGATGATCAGTCCTGAACTCATAGTTCATCAGGGCTTCGGAATACGGGTATTGCAGCTTCCCTCTCATTTTGTGAGCACTCAAGATTTCTCTTGGAAACGGGCTTATTATCCCAGCGATTTTCTTAGGACAACGGCGCAAATCACACCTCGGCCGAAATCGATAACTCATTGTATGATGAGAGGTGCAACTGTGTATAGTATGAGCTGGGAACGACCTTCGGAAGCGCTGCTAGAACTCCTGAAAGACAACCTTGAAGGAGTGGAGTGTGAAATGAGAAAGATGTTTGGACAATACGCGTTCTTCATGAATGGGAATATGTTCTGCGGTGTCCACCAGTCGAATCTCTTTCTCAGGCTGGCTCAGGAGGACGTAGCTGAGGAAATGTCGCTACATCCTGAGCTGAAGAGGTTCGAGCCGAGAGAAGGCATGGTGATGAAAGAATACTTGCAGACTCCCCCTGAGTTTGCTGAGAACAGAAACAGCTTTAGGGGACTCCTGACGAAATCGATTGAGTATGCGCGTCGACTGCCACCCAAGAGTGAGGCAAAATGAAGCAACCTCACAGATTCTTCATATACTGACGGAGCCCGTTCTCATAGCTCTTCCGGGCTTTCTCCCTTTGAATCACAAAGCTCCCGAAACTCGCTGTCGGTTCAGCCATCGTTAGTCCGAGCTCGCATACAGCCGCACGGTGCTGATTCATGACTTTGAGGAATTCAGGCTGCTTGGTTTCTGTCACTTCTACGATGTACCTTGCAGAACTCTCGGAGTAGAGTATCGCCGATTGTTTCTTGGCAGTCCCTGGAACGTCTGAGAGATCGAGTCTGAATCCGTAGTTTCCTCTAATCACCATCTTTAGCAAGGCCACGCCTAGGCCCCCTCGCCCGACGTTGTTGCAGGATCTGGCCAAGCCTTTTTCAATCACAGAGAGAACTGCGTTCATAGTCCTCTTCTCAGCCTCTGGTTGATAACCTGGTGGAATGCCTTCGGTTCTCCCAAGTTGAAATCGCTGGAACTCGGTTCCATTTAGCTCTCTGTGAGTTTCGCCGACTAGAAATACGTTGGCCCAAGGTGTACATAGGCTCCTTCTAAGCGGCAGACGACCTTCAGGTAGCAGCCCGGCCATGATTATCTGAGGCGTTGGCTTGATTCTCAAACAAACACCGTCTACATCTGCCTCATTGTAGGGTGATACATTCCCTGTGACCACAGGGATGTCAAAGTGGCGTGAGAACTCACCGACTCCTCTCGCAGTTTCTACGAACTGTGAGTAAGGCTCAGGACGTTCTGGATTCCCTAGGTTGAGGCAGTCCGCGATTAGTATTGGTTTCGCGCCCATGGAAACCAGGTTTCTCAGAGCCAGGGCGGCTGAGTTGGCTGCACCAGTGAACGGGTCTAGAGAGCACCACGTTGAGTTGCAGGCGGCTGTAAATGCAACTCTCTTGCCTTTGGGTAGCTCCAGAACGCCCGAGTTCTCTCCAATATCGACAAGTGTGTTTCCCTGAATATGCTGGTCAAACTGACTGTAGAGCCATTCTCGGCTAGTGATGTTGGCAGATTCGAGGAGTCTAAGTAGCACCTCTGCATGGTCGTCGGGCTCTTTCACCCATGCAGTGGAAGTAGTCCTTTCCTCCAGGTACTCTTCATATCGTTTGGGTTCTGGGAAGCCACTGAGGAGCAGAATAACGGGTACCTTCGCGATTTCGTCAACGTAGTAGCGTATGGTTAGCATGTCATCATCCGTGACCCAACCAATGACGGCGTTTGGCACTTCGTTTTCATCCAGGATTCTCAGCACACTTTCAAGATTCTGCGGCGCAACGACAGCCAACATACGATCTTGCGATTCCGAGAGCAATATGTCGACAGGCTCTATGTCTTCTTCTTTCAAGGGCACTCTTTCAAGAAGGATGTTTAGTCCAATGTTACCCTTTGCCGCCAACTTGGCACCAGCGGAAGCTAAGCCGCCTCCACCGAGGTCTTCCAGGCCGGCGAGAAACCCCTCTTCAAGTAGCTGCTCTAGGGTGTCAATGAGGATTCTCTTTGTCAGAGGACTTCCCATGGGAGTTGTGTACTTCGAAGGTCCGGAGAGTCTCTCATTTGCCGTTTTGGCTCCGAACAGAATCAACGAATCCCCCGGTTGAGAAACGACCCCCCTGACTATCCTGTCAGACTCGGTGACACCGATACATGCTACGTTGAAGAGATTGTTCCGTTCGAAGGATTCGTCGAACTCTAAATCTCCTCCCACCATCGGAATCCCCACACTATTGGCGAATTCCGAGATTCCTCTTGCTGCATCGCCAAGGTTCTCTGCGTTCTTGGGTTTCCGTGGGTCTCCAAAACGAAGACAGTTCATAAGGCCGATTGGCCTGCATCCGTGCGAGATTACATCGCTGATTACACCGGCGACACCACTAGTTGCGCCTCCGTACGAATTGACCTGAAAAGGGTGATTGTTGGACTCGAGGGCGATGCCAAGAATCACATCATCACCAAGGTCCACTAGGCCAGCTCCCCCACCCAGGCCCAGAACGACTCTCTCTCCATCTGTCTTGAAGAGCTGGAACCATCGCTTACTGCTCTTGTAGCTGCGCCGCTCCGACCACATGACACTAACAATGTGCAACTCAGTCTCCGTGGGTTCTCTCCCGAGTGCAATGGTCAGTTGGTCACGTTCGCGGTCATCTAGCATCGTAAACACCCTAGCGTTCTTCGGCGGCCCTCACGAAGTTCTCCAAGATTAGTAGGCCATCGTTGGACCCTACTTCCCCTCGCACAGCCCGCTCGGGATGCGGCATGAGTCCCAGCACATTCTCCTTCTCGTTGACCACAGCCGCAATATTCTCAATGGAACCGTTAGGGTTTGCATCTGAGGTCATCTCGCCATCTACATCACAGTACTTCATTACGACTTCATGCGAGCTGTTCAGCTTCTCTAGCCCCTTCTTCCCAATCTGGTACCTCCCCTCTAGGTGAGCAACCGGGATGCGAACAATCTTCCCCTCAAGACCCTCAGTGAACATTGTGGGATTCTCACACACACGAAGATAGACCCACTTGGAGACAAACCTGCCCGTCTTGTTCGGCTTCAGACTGCCTGGTAGAATCTTGAACTCTGAGAGTATCTGGAATCCATTTCCTATTCCCATCATGGGTTTTCCTGAGTCTGCGATTTCCCTGATGACATCTCTCATGTCATCTATCATGGCAACTGCATTTGCACGGACGTAGTCCCCATAGGATAGTCCTCCAGGTATGATCACCCCGTCAGCGTCTAGTAGAAGAGCAGGATCTTCACGGCTCAATACGATTTGCGGCTCAGCGTCGGGAATCGCCTGCAATGCTCGGATAACGTCCTTCTCACTGTTCGTGCCCGGGAACTTGACGACTGCAATCGTCACAGAGTGCATCCTCCACTCAGTATACTGCCTAACCAATCTCTCTAGAATCTGGTGGAACGCACTTTTAACCGTGTGGAATAGCTGTTTCAAACGTCTTCTATCGCTTCGTGTAATACTTATCTCACAGTTGTACGTATGTTTCTTGGAGGTAACCGCTTTGCACGACCCAAGAGACCTGACATCCTACTGTGGACTCTACTGTCCGGGGTGTGCACGGTTCGAAGACCGAACCGCAGAGCGGATTAGGGTTCCCCAGATTATCTCCGACCAGTACAGTGTCATCGGAATCGGCGAGAGTCCAGTGGAGACTCAGATTGATAGTACTGGCGATTCAATGGATATGTTCCCATTCGGCGCTACTGGATTTTACCAAAGCTGCAAAGGCTGCAAAGAAGGTGGAGGAAAGAAGGACTGCCACGTTCGTTCATGTGCTTCGGATAGAGGATACTCCACATGCGTCGAATGCATCAGAATGGAAAATTGTGAGATCTTGAGTGGCAATCCAAGAGCACTTCCAGGTCTGCGAGAGATCAGGGACAAAGGCTACGACAACTGGCTCAAGACCAAGGAGGAAATGGCCAAGTCCGGAAGGTTCTTTGATATGGACTTGGACTAGGCCCGTCATTCCCGAAGAGGAACCACAACTGCTATCAAGCAAAAGACACACTCTCTGTTCTACTTGGAGGCACTCAAATGGCCAGGGAAGAGCTCAGTACGAACGATACATCCGAAGACGATGATTCTGAAGCTGCCCTTACTCGCAGAAGGAAGATAGAACATATCGAGATTTGTCTGGATGAAGATGTCCAGACACGCGTTTCGACGATGTTTGAGCACGTGAACTTCGTTCACAATGCTCTTCCTGAGATCGACAAGGACAAGATAGACCTGACAACCAACTTCCTTGGCCTGAGAGCAAATGCTCCCATAGTGATTGCGGCGATTACGGGCGGCCATCCCCGTACGTACGAGATCAACCGGAAGCTTGCTGAGGCCGCTGAGATGCTCAGGATTCCGATTGGAGTCGGTAGTCAGAGAGCGGCCATCGAAGACCCATCTCTCGCCGATACATTCCGCGTGGTGAGAGAGAAAGCACCCTCGGTACCAGTTATCGCGAATATTGGGGCCACTCACGTAGAAGCCGCACCCTCTGCTATTGAGATGATTGACGCAGATATACTCGCTATCCATCTCAATCCCTTGCAGGAGGCAGTCCAACCAGAAGGTGACTGCAACTCAGAAGGTGTTCTGGACAACATAGCTGCAATTGTAGACTCTGTTGACGTCCCTGTCATCGTGAAAGAAACAGGTGCTGGCATGTCTGGAGAAGTTGCTGAGTCCCTTGAGGGGATTGGAGTCGCTGGTGTGGACGTCGGCGGAGTAGGAGGGACAAGTTGGTCTGCGGTGGAATACTACAGGGCCTTGCGCGAAGATGACGATTTGAAGGCACAGTTGGGGTTGGATTTCTGGTCTTGGGGCATACCCACTGCATTGAGCGTCATCATGGTTCGGGATTCTACAGACTTAGAGGTGATCGCGACCGGAGGTATTCGTACGGGCCTCGACGTGGCAAAGTCCATTGCTCTTGGGGCTATGTCAGCGGGAGTAGCGCACCCCCTGCTCAGACCCGCGGTCCTCGGGTCTCCACTTGACGTCATTGTACAGGTAGAGCGAATGGTTGAGGGTCTTAAGGTTGCCATGTATCTTACTGGATGTAGCGCGGTAAGTGAGCTAGGCGAAAAGCCCTTACTCCTCGGAGGTCCTCTTATTGAGGCACTGAAGTCCTTGGACATAGACTACAGAAAGGTCGCAGGCTAGAAACGAGATGGCTTGCTATATCAGGCCTTGCCATCCTTTGCTCATATCGCACCGATACGCATCAGGTACGCGGATCGTTTTCGTATTCCGTTCAGCATTTGGACGCCTTCTTCTATCGTGTCGGCTACCGGAATGCCGTTTAGCTCAAAGCCCCTGATTATCACTTCATACTTGTCCAGATTAGGTACGTAGGCTACAACGGTTTTGTCGTGGTCTTTGGCCACGTTTGCAAGTCTTGTACCTACTTGGAGAGAGATTCCAGGGGCATATGGTAGTAGCAAAAGGAGCGCAGCCGCGATACTGTCGAAGGTGAGCATCCTGTCAAGCACTCTCTCGAAATCTATGTCCGAGGCGCTTCCTGTCAGATCGCACGGATTGCGGAATGAGGCGATGCCCTGGTACGCTGGAGTCATAACACTCCTCAACGCGTCTTGTTGTTCCTTCGAAAACTGTGGGAAATGGAGGCCATAGTGAGATGCTTCGTCGCTTGAAATGACTCCATGCCCTCCACTGACTGTCAGCGCGCCTACACCCAGAGCTTTCATCGGCTTCGGTTTGAACGAGAAGACTTTCGAATATGCCATGACCTCATCCTCATCAACTGCTCTGATCACGCCGAACTGCTCGAATGCCGCCGCAGTCACTGCCATGTCGCCAGCCAGCGAGGATGTGTGACTCTGCGTAGCGCGATGGCCGGCCTCGGACTCACCTCCTTTCAGCACGACGACTGGTTTCTTAGGTGCGACCTTGGCACAGGTTTCCACAAACTTCCTCCCTCCTCCTTCATCAAAACCCTCTATGTATGCCAGGATTACATGCACATCATCGTCATCGCCGAAATACTTTATGAAGTCAGTAACATTGGTCTGGGCTTGGTTCCCAATCGAAATTGCCGCCGCGATTCCAACATTTCTAGCCGCGAACTCCTCAAGTCTCTCAACCAGCCAGCCTCCACTCTGGGATATGATAGCCACTCTTCCTCTTCTAGGTCGGGCCACCCTCTCGCTAGGAAGGAAAAAAGTATCAACACGGTCTGGCACAAAGACCCCGATGCAATTAGGTCCCACCATAGTAATCCCATAATCGTATGCAATTCGTACGATTTCTGACTGTAGTGTTGCACCTGATTCGCCTGTTTCACCAAAACCCCCAGAGACCACGATGATTGACTTGATGCCCTTGTCGCCGCATTCCCTTAGAACGCTAGGCACAAACCTTGCGGGCACAGATATAACAGCGAGCTCAATCCCGTCCGGAGTCTCAGTTACTGACTTGAAGACCTTCTGCCCCTCAACTTTCCCCCCTTTTGGGTTGATAGGATAGGTCGGAAGCCCATTCTCAAAACACAGCTTTCGGAAGATGACATTTCCGGGCGAGAAAGGATTGGTCGTTGAGACTCCAACGACGGCAGTTGACTTTGGATTCAGCATTGTGGCAAGACCAGACATGTCGAATTCACGTCCAATTTGACACGAAACCGACTGGTCCCTTATATGATGTATGTCTGTATTGAGGCACCCGGAGGAGAGCCAACTCCTGGCATTCAACTCTATGGCTTCATCTGTGCTAGTATTTCCCTGAGCCTAGGTTCAGCCAGAATAGCATGTTGGAGTTTAGTGAGGAGCTTAGTGATCTCGGAGTAGATTACTTGTCTCTGAGGATCACTTGCAGATTCGGCATTCTGTAGTGCCTCTTCACACTGCTGATTTATCCTCTTGATTATCCGCTTTTCGAGCTCAGGTCCTCCCCAGCCAAAGGCATCGAAGCTGTTTCGAGCCTCGTTCAACTTGTCTTCAACCTTGAGTTCCTTGCCGGTGAGGACATTAGAGACCCCGGAAAAGTACACTGAGACTGCTCGCTCGACTCTTTCCATTTCAGACGAGTTCAGGTGGTTCTCCTGAGGCCGCTTCTTTGATAGATCCTGTAGGAGTCTAGCTCCCGGAGCCTCTGTCAGGAGACCCTTTACTATCGTAGCTAGTACTCTGCCCGGTATCTCTACGACGTCGCCATAGTAGGCGGAGTCTGAACGATACCTGTGGAGTTCTCTGAGTGCGTCAACCCAGAATGTGGGGAGTAGTACGTGGCAACGCTTTGAATATTGAGTTATCATTCGCTGCATCTGGCCTATGAGGCCCCACTCGTCGTTCTCGACTTCCACCTTCCTATATGGCTCAACGACAACTTCTGCTTCTTCTCCCACAAGGGGTATTACCTTACTGTCAGCAGCGGCGTTCTCCGGAGCCGTTCTCATGGACGGTGGCTTTGAAGTAGAAACCTTGGAATCGCCATCAAGCAGTGTTAATATCTCTTGAGCGGGAGTGCCTCTTGCCTCTGCTTCCTTCGCCTTCGCAGACAGTTTTGGAAGAAGGCTCTCGATCTGTGAGAGTCTCTTGACGATGAGACTGATGATGTTCTGAGTCGATGGATTCACTCCTTTCATGGTTGTCGCTTCTTCCATCCAACGGCGCGTTCTAAGCAGACCCTGGGTGAGCGAGTCCACTCTGTCAGGGTCTACGGTTCCATCTACTTGAGTGCTTAAGAGGAAATGAACGAGGGTTGAGTTCAATGTTTGCATCAGCAGGATTCTATCGATTAGGTCGTCGCTGATTCTTGCTTCCTCCGTCAAGTCGACACCCTCCTAGCACTACATCGGTTCTGCTGTATCACCCGGAGCCATATAGTAGGAGAAGAGTTCTCTGAAGTCGGCTATTGCGTCAACAAGCTCCTTCCGAGTGGTTCCCTTTGCACGCATGAACCAGCCTTGCTTCAAAGGCGAGGACCCACTGTGCAGATTGACCAGCTGAGTTGCCTCATTTATGATTTGCACCAATTCAGGGATCTTGGGAAGACCAAGCAACACAAGAAGGTCGGTTTTTGGATCCGGGTAGAAGTACTGGACATAGCATGGTGTAATCGCAGCCCCGGGGGCAATGAAACCGTCGAGAGCTTCCTTCAGATGCATACCGTACTCGGCCTTAGAGATGTGCCTCGGCCCGGAGAAGACATAGTACACGCTTTCCGCATTTGGTTGCTCTCCAACGTCTGCGTAGGAGCACTCCTTGACCGCATAGTCCATCATTGTACGAAGCTGCTTTGGCATGCTTCCTGCGTCCGGGATCAGACCAACATCCGTGTACAAGGCCGGAACTACGACCGGATCAAGTTTCCTAGCGTAGTCGGCAAGGTCCGTTGTCGGGAAAACATCCTTGTTGGGCTCGTAGACTCCTGGCGACAGCATAGCCTCCACAACGTCTAGGGCCAGTGGGTTCACAAGCTCAACGAAGGCTTGTTCGGTTCGTGCTTCGAGTTCGCCACCCTCGTCAAGAGTTGATGGAACCATATGTTCGATTTGCTCAACATTGGCTATGTCTATCTCGAGCTCACGCTGAAGGTACTCAACGCTGTCTGACCTTCTGGACTGGAGAATCCTCTTCAGCATAGTTCTGTTACTGAGGAGTATCGTGAGGTCTGCACCACGTTCTTGGAGTTGTGCTCTCAGGAGCTTAGAAACTGCCCAGATAGAGTTCAGAGCTTCGCTGGACTGGCCCTCAAACGGAAGGATGCCTATGACGTATACGAATATGCGGCGTCCTTCTTCTTCCTGGAAGCGTTGTTTCAAGAGCTCAATGATTGCCGGTGTGCCACCACAACCAGTACCACCTCCAAGACTTGTGAAGATGCAGAATCCTGAAACGCCTTCAAAGCCCAGGTCGGCAAGCTGATTGAAGATGATGTCTTTGGACTCGTGCACCGCGTTGTACCCGTCCATAAATCGTCCACCAACACCAATTTCCGAAGCCCCATATAGCATCGTGTGCTCCTTGGGAATCTCATACTTCTGGCGGACTTTGGTCAGATCTGCCCTGTCTGTGTTCATCAGAAGGTATCCTCTGACCCTTGAGGGCAACTTCTTGTCTACTGAAGACTTCAGATAAGAGCCCACAATGTTTGAGCCGCATTCTCCAATTCCAACTGCAAAGACCTCTGCGGCCTTGGTGAGTTCATCGTCGCTAAGTGTACCTCTTGACATTGGTTGCTTCTCCTTATTCTTAACCTCTCTTTCCTACCATTCGATCGGCAATCTCTCTGATTGCCCACGTGAGGTACGAACTGATGTCGTCCCTAGTGTAGGTTTCTTTTACCTTCTTTATTGCGTCAGTAATGAAAGCCTCACGCTGGTCAGCACTCGCGGCAGGACTGAATCCAGTCATAAACACCCTCATTGACTTGTGCCAGTCGTCCATCTTCTGGGCCTTGTCGGTCCATTCAGCTCTCAGTCCCTTCACCTCATTGTAGTTCTGAATCGCCTCTTCCAGAACCTTCGAGTCGTTAAGCTCTGTCTCAAGCTTCTTCAGCTTGTCTAGTGGGAAGATGAGTTTGCTGAAGTCCTTGGGATGCTTATCATAGACTGCTTCTATGGTCGAGTAGTATTCCGACTTCTCCCGTATGCTCTTGAGGTGCTGCTCAGCATCCTTGGTAGCTATGCTCTTTATCATCTGCAGCATCTCTTCTTGGATGTTGGCCAAGGTAAGGCAGACCTCCAGAATCTCGTGTACATGCTTGGAGTCTTCGGCCATCTGATCGGGCACCTGTTCCAGAAGCCCCTTCAATCTAGACACGAAGTCTGACATTCCCTCATCCTCGAAGATTGAAACTGCGCTCCTAATCTGTCTGTGCGCCTCATCGGCCCTGTTTCTGACCTTCTTATGGATTGCCGCAGATGTTGTCAAGTTCATGAGCTTATCGAAGGAGTCCGCGGCCTGCTCCAGTTCATCGGGAGGCGTGTCCCTAAGATTCTGAAGTAACGCAAGCTCCTCATCCACGGGAACTCCAATAGCCTTCGCCTGGTCAAAGGAGTCTTCCAGTTTGCTTACTTCTTCGGTGAGAGATTCTATGACCTTTGCGCTAATCTTCTGCTCATAGATTTCTATCATCTTCCTGGCGATCGCAGGCAGACTGAACACTGTGTCAGCTGCAACGCCAACGCTATTGAGTTCGCTGATTGCCTCTTGAACCTCACCGGGGATTTCTACCCCCGCGCCCATCAGTTTGGCTGCAGCGAGCCGTATCTTGACTCCGAGTCTGTACCTTAGATTCTCTAGGGAATCCTTCGCCGATGCCAGGACTGTTTCCTTGATGGTCTTCATCTCCGACCTGATTTCGGAGAACTCCTCCATCTTCGCTATTCGAGCCGCTCCTTCGTCCAGTTCAGTAATGATTGGCATGAATATCTCAGCGTATGCTGGTTTGATAGTCTGCAGGTCCTGCACGATCACTTCGATCTCTTGTTGGCAGGCATCTCGGAAGGTAGCAACTCCGTCTTCAACTGCTGTCCGCAGATTCGCCAGAGACTGTAGCAGGAAGACTACACCACCTTCGAGGTCTTCCACCTTCGGAGCTTTCTTGCTCAGTTGTGCATAGTCAAGGACTCTGTCTGCCGAGGTCGCAAGTTCATTGAATCGAGTGATGTAGGTTCTAATCGTATCAGTGAGGTTCTTCCTATACTCATCACGCATGGCACTGGCCTCTACGTATGTCTTGACCATGTTGTCAATGCCGGCCTTCTTCATTTCCTTCTTGGAGTCGGCTAGCCATTTTCTGACTTTGACAACGTCTGTGATGCCAGTGTCATCGGGCACTTCAGTTGCCTTCTCAATCTCCGTCAGCACGTCCTCCACATGATCGTTGATTGAGAGCTTCACTTGGCTCTCCCAGGACGTCATTTCTTGATACGATGAAAGCAGACTCGCAACGTCATCTGCTTCCACTGCGACCGAGGGTGCTTCAGGGATGACATCTGCAGTGACTGGGATGCCTCCTTCGACTATTTTACTCGTGACTTCGTGCTTCATGTTGATGATTCGATCGCGCAGTAGGTCTGCCACTTTCACCTTTGATGAATGAAGCTGGTTCTCAAGAGCAATAAGCGAGGTGAGATTGGATGTCTTGGATGCGTCCCTCCCGATAATCCTGAGCTGCTTGGAGAAGTCCATTGGTAGCTCGAGGCCAAGACGAGAGGCGGTTTCGACAGACGCTTGAAGCGACTCCACCTCTGTTACGAGGGAGGTGACAATCATCTTGCTTACCTCTTCTCTACGGCCGTCGAGGTACGCACGCTCAGATCTTAGCTTATCCATCAGTGACATAATATCTCCAACGGAGAGAGGAGCTACCTCATCGATGGATAGGGTGGATGCGACTTCTCCTCGGTCGATTGTTACATGCCTCTCATAGGTTTCCACAATTCTCTTGTTCTCGTCCAAGAGCTCCTTGCCTTCCTTTGCTAGGTCAGTGTGTACATCCATACAGAGTTTTGTGAAGTTCTTGGAGAAGGTACGGAGCGATTCCAGGTCCTTTGCATCACCAGTACCCGTCGCTGGGAATGTCAAAGCATCAATCGCTTTGGCTACATTGGGCTTCTGAGCTTCTAGTTTCGGAAGCACTGCTCTTGTGTCTCTGTGTTCCTTCCTTAGAAGATCTGAGAAGTCTCTCACGGCCTTCATGAAGTCTTCTTCGAGGTTGCTCTGCACTTTCTCCATCTGAGAGATGATCTTCCTTTTCTTCATGAAGCCAGCAGTACCGGCGTCGCTTTCGAGCTGCGAAAACTTTGCCAAGGTATCATAGAGATGGCGAACGGTTCTGTCAGTCTGGTCCTCCAACGCCTTATTGAGGGAGGTCAGATTACCTTTTATCTCCGCGATTTTGTCTATCTCGCGTCTAAATGCATGACTATCCAAGACGGCTTCCTCCTAGGTAGGAGCTCGCTACTTTCTATTTTTCGAGCTATAAAAGTATGTTTCGCGCATTGGTACTTAGAGTGACAACTCCTTTTCAAGAAATCTTGAATGAATCCCCCGATGTGCTTTCTGTGCCTATAGATTGCGCAATCGAGGTAAGTTATATGACTGGTTGAGGAAAGACAAAGTATCTTAAACGGTGACGGGTTTGGTAGAGGGACTCGAACATGCCTATTTCGGCAGGAGGCAGCGCAGGAGAAACACAGCCGCTAGGTCATGAAGTTGCGGCCCACCTTGAAGCCGAGGTTGTCAATGTTACTCATGACGACAGGTATCTATACGCTGCCTGTAGAGACCTGAAAATCCGGGTGTGGTCAAAGGATGACTGGCAGATAGTCGCAGAGCTAGGTGACACTATCACAGAGCCCATTGCTGTTCATGTTGATGAGGAGCAAGTGTTCGCAACATGTGAACGCCGAGTCTATGTCTGGAACAAGGAAACTTGGGGGATGACTGGGTGGTTCGAGTTGACCTATCCAGCTGTTACATCATCTCTTCAGGGAAACCTCTTCTATGTAGGCGCGAAGGAAGGCAGACTTGTATCAATCAAGAAAGACACCCATGAAACATCGAGTTGGCAACTTCACAAGAATGCGTTGAGAACACTCTGGACTGACGACAAAGTGATTGTGACGGGGAGCAAGAAGGAGGAGCCTCGCGTTTGGCTACACAGGCCCAACTCTGGACCGACTGAGCTTGCTCGCCTGGACCCAAGAATTCGTCCAGCCGCTCTGGTCGGCAACAGTGAGTTCATCATAGTAGGCACCACTTCAGGCGAGATTGGAGTCTGGAATAGAGTAGAATGGCATCACATGCATTCTCTACAGGAAAAGTCCTCCAACGATATCGTATCAATGTGGGCCAACGACTTGTTCTTGGTTGCAGCTATGAACTCAGGACTCATTGCGATCTGGGACCTCATGAAGGCAACTGAAGTAGGGAGGTTCGTGCTCCAAGTGGGGAAGATAGAGCACATCGATGCAGACCACTCGAATCTGTACGTGGCGTCAACCACAGGCGTCCAAGTGGTTTCTATCATGCTGGGTGAAGTGCCACTCGATCTGAGTGCCACCGGTGACTCGCAGATGGGAATCAGCCTGCTGAGAACATCTCCCTATGATGTTTTGGAATCGGTCCTTGTTTTTCAGCGCAAGGGCGATGCCCGCTTTGAAGAGGGGAAGCACTACGATGCTGTCGCCGCATACGAGGATGCGCTACAGACCCTGATTGACAACACTCATGCTCTCCTTGAAGTGCCTGAAGAGCGACAGAAGATTACTGAAGAGCTCAACGAGAGACTGGGGCGGGCACTCCTGAAAGCCAAGATTCAGGATCTGAATGTGCTATCTAAGAGAATTCGGGAGATTTCCGAGCTATTCCGCCCGGGAAGTCGCACTCGCATAGAAGATGACGTAGTTGACAAGCTATGGGACGACACCGCCAAGGCAATCAAGGAAAGCCGTGTACTCTCAGAGGCTCAAGGGGGTGACATCTTGAGCTATCAGTTGACTGATGTCGCCGATAGGTTGGCGGCTGACCTAGAGGCCGCGATGCAGAGAGTAAACACCCACAGAGAGACAGTCAATCAGGCTTTGACGCTTACACATGGTATAATGAACGAATGGCGGTGGATGGAGCGAAAGAAGACAAGTCTACCGGAGCGCAAGGCGTTTCTTGAGGATGCTATGTCAAAGATTGGTCAACGTTTGAAAGAGGCGGAGCCTGAAAGCGAAGTTGAGGATATACTAAAAGGAGCGCTCTCAGAACACAGACGAGTCTATGAGCAGATATCTCGAATCATAGATGCAGCAGAGGTCGAGCCTAGGGAGGAGTTCGTCAGCAAGGAGGAGGCGGAAGCTGCCATCCAAGGCCTCCTTCGTGTTCTTCCCAAACGAAGAGACGCGATTGCTGCCATAGAGAAGTCGGAAGAGAGGAAGCTCGAGATGGAGCAGCTGAAGGGTGCTCTGGATAAAGCGCTTGAAACAGCAAAGAACTACAAGCTGAAGGACCAACAGAAACTGATTCAGGAGATGCTTGACGGGCTAAGTCCTCCAAAACCCAAGAAACGCACAAGAAAGCCAACAAAGAAGCGAAAGAAATCTGCCAAGAGCGAATCCTGAGGGAAGTACACAGTGGTATGTACGACAAATCAGCTGGCCGACAAGAGGTCTTCATCATAGACATCTTCGAGGATGTCTACGGCTGCCTTCAAGTTCTCAACCCATTCGTCCGATATCTCAGACAACATTGGGTCAATAGCTACTGCCTGGTCCGCGGCCTCAAGTGACGATTCAAAGTCTTCTAGCATGTACAAGCACACGGCACAGTTGTACCATGCCATTGAGGAGTTAGGTTGAAGCAGAAGCGATCTCTCAAATGATTCAAGCGCGCTCTCCCAATTCTCTTCAGCCATGAATGCCATTCCTAGTAGCTGCCAAAGCCAACCGTTCTTCGGATCTATTTGAAGGCTGTTTGTGATTGCTTTGATGCCCTCGGTGTTCTCGTTGAGGAGAAGATGAAGAAAGCCCTTGTCCGCCCAAGCTGTCATCGCGCTGGGTTCGAGTCGTGTGAGGCGGTCGAGCGCTTGTAGTGCGCTGCCTGGCCTCTTCAGCTCGATATTGCAGCTGACTAGCTGTTCCAGCAAGTCTCGATTATTGGGTTCAAGAAGCAGCCCTTGTTCAAGGGTCAAGACGGCCTCAGTGAAGCGAGATCTTCGCATTAGGTGCTGTGCCTGATTCAGAATCTGGCCCACTTCAATTGGCTCGGTCCTCTCTGTCAATGTCTTACCCCTTGATGAGTTCGCAGTCTTCTCCTCTGTCCACCTTGGTGTTCGTCCCAAGACTAGCATAGAAAAGGTTTGTTCTCTTAGCACTTTTCCGTGGAAGTCTGCTACTTGACCAAGGCTATCAATTCTATCTCGATTCCAACATCCTTCGGGAGTCTGGCAACTTGGACTGCAGCTCTCGCTGGTGGTTCTCCATGGAACCACTTTGAGTACTCGGAGTTCATCTCGCTGAAGTCGTCCATATCCTTGAGAAACACGGTTGCTTTCACCACATTCTCCATCGTCGTACCAGCCGCTTCCAAGACCGACTTGAGGTTTGTCAGTACTTGCCGCGTCTGGTCCGTGATTGACCCGAGTACGAGCTCACCAGTGTCGGGATTGGAGGGAATCTGACCCGAGCAGAAGACGAATCCTCCTGCCTTGATTGCCTGGCTATACGGACCAATAGCCTCGGGCGCATGCTCACTTGAAACAACTTCTCGTTTCATTGTAGCTCCTGAGAAGCTGGAACTCCCCTAGCGATTAATCTAGTGGTTAAACTAACGTCTAGGGGGTGGTGGGGGCACTGCATATCCCTTGACAATTCTGGTGCCAGTTTCACCACGCAGCGCTCTCGTGATGTTCGGAGGATCAGTGATGATGGCCACAGCCTTCTCTCTGCCCTTCTTCACGAATTCGATGCAGGCCTCAACTTTGGGAAGCATGCTGCCCGGTGCGAAGTGTCCCTCTTCGATGTATCGTTGTGCCTCGATATGGTCCATCTTATCAATGGGCTCCTCGTTCTCCTTGCCAAAGTTGAGATATGCTTTCTGTACCGCTGTTGAGATCAGCAGTAGGTCTGCGTCTAGGCCTGTTGCAAGCAGACTAGAAGCACGGTCCTTGTCAATCACCGCAGCTGTTCCCTCAAGTTCCCCCTTCTGGTTGGCGAAGACCGGTATTCCTCCTCCACCAACAGCATACACGATTATTCCCTGGCTATTGAGGGCCTTGATTGCTGGCAACTCAACAATCTCCTGGGGAATCGGTGAGGGAACAACTCTCCTCCAGCCTCTTCCTGAGTCTTCTTTGATTTGCCATCCTTCGGCCTCCGCTCTGTCCTTGGCTGTCTTCTCGTCCATGAACGAACCTATTGGTTTCGCTGGGTTCTCGAAAGCGGGGTCCTCCCTGTCTACTCTGACCTGAGTGACTAAGCTTGCAACGTGCTTCGTAAGCGCTCGTTTGTGGAACTCATTATAGAGGGCTCTTTGGATCATGTATCCAATCGCACCTTGTGTGTCAGCACCACAATAGTCCAAAGGTACCGGATGCAATTCGTGTTCCGCCAGTTCGGATCGTCGAAGTATGAACCCGACCTGCGGGCCGTTGCCAGAGGTGATTACTACGTCCCAGCCCTCCTCAATCATGTCTGCAATGTGAGCGCACGTTTCTGCTGTGGCTGCATATTGGTCTGGAACAGTCTTTCTATTCTTGTCCTTGATTAGAGAATTGCCGCCAATAGCGACAACAGCCTTCTTTGACATGGAAATCAACCCAATTGAATGAAGGTCAGGAGAGAATCATCAATCCTAATTAAGGCTGACGCCAGTCCTGGGTTAGGACGTACTGGAGTGCATTGTCCGTCGAAGAACAGTCGTAGCGTGGCTGCCAAGGTATATAGGCAACTTCAAGACATTGCCTATTCGTTCCCTTCTCTATTGAGATGTACAGATTGCTTGGGGGTGATAGATTGGCCAGCAATTTGCAGAGACCGTTTGCCGGTATCGTCATCATCATCATTGTGGTCATTGCAGTGGGAGTCGTTTTTGTGTTGAACATACCCTCCGAGGCTGTCAACAGACCGCCTCTACGATGCTGATGGTGACTCTGTCACTTACACTTACACTTGGCTGCGGAATGAGGTCATGACGGCTATCACAGCCAGTACAGTTTCAGCTGACGAGACTACTACAGGCGACAGTTGGACCTGTGTAGTTACTCCTTTCGATGGGACGGATTACGGACCGGCCGGGAACGATACAATCACGATCCAGTCAAGCATACCCGCCAACTCACCACCCACAGCGCCTATGGTGAAGATTGAACCAGACGTGGCCTACAGTCACGATTCAATCTGGTGCAATATCACGGCCCCCAGTCATGATTCTGACAACGATTCGATTACATACGAATACACTTGGCTCCGAAATGGAGCCGCGACAGATATTGATGGGGATACGGTTCGGGCGAATCAAACCTCCGTTGATGACAATTGGACCTGTGTCGTCACTCCCTTTGACGGGACAGACTATGGTTTCCCGGGTAACGATTCGATAACAATCCAACCCTACACTCCGAGCGGTACCTACAGCCTATCCCCTCCTATTGCGTATGAATGTGCTCTTGGAATGATTAGTCTGTTCTACACTTCTTTCGCTTTCGTAGACGACGGCACGAGTTTGATCGTTCAGCCAGCCATGGACGGCGGATGCTTCATGACCGGTGCAACCGCCAAGAACGGTCAGATCAATGTTGAATGCATCTATACAGGCACGTGCAATGAGTTCTACACGCTCTTCGGTGTTTTCATAAGCAACTCGACTTGGGAGGCCACGTTTACTGTGAGCTTCACAGGTATCTGCTTTGAATGCTCAAACCAATTCTTCTCCATCACAGGCACACGTTAGTGAAAGGGAAGAGATATGCCCGTTCTCGGAAAAGCGCCAGCAATGCCTCGTTCACAATCCTAGCTACTCCTTCTCCAGCTCTAGAAGCCACTCCTCCGTGAATGCGGATTCCATCTCCGCAGCGCCAAAGACGGTCTTGCCAGTCATTCCATCAATCAGAGTCTTCGCTCTTAGCAAGATCTTCGGATCCTTTCCTGCAAGGGCCTTCATGTATTCCATGGCCTTGTCCAGAAGCTCACTATGCTCAAAGATACCGTTTGCGAGGCCAATCTCATATGCTTCTTCTGGATGTACCATTCTACCAGAGAGAATGATATCTTTGGCTCGTGAAGGACCGACCAGACCAAGAAGGTTTGATGATGCGCCAGCTCCTGGGAATATGCCGAGATCCACCTCAGGAAATCGAAGGGCGGCGTTCTTCGAGAAGAATCTGAAATCACAGGCGACCGCCAGCATGGCACCGAATCCTATGGCATATCCGTTTATTGCCGCCAAGGTGAGACATGTGTTCGCCTCTTTCACCTTCTTCATGGACCGTTCGAGAAGCTTGAAGAACTCGGTCCTATCCTTGCCCTGAAGGCCGGCCATCATCGTAAGGTCAAATCCTGCTGTGAATGACTTCTCTCCCACTCCCGTGAAGATGATGCCTGCAATCTGAGGGTCATTTGTGAGCAATCCAACTTTCTCATCGAAGGACTCGAGCATCTCTCGCGTGACTGCATTGAGTTTGCTAGGTCTCGAGATTGTGACAGTTGCGATTGGGTCTGTCCTGGTGACGATTATCTCACCTTCCATCATGGAGCACATCCGGCGAAAGAGTAGCTCTTACATCGGGGCACCTGAATATAGGCTTTCGCACAACAAACCACGCATATCGTAGGAATACCTCATGAGATTCAAGGAACTTGAGTTGCCTAGTAGTTCTCATAGTCCTTGTAGATGTGGTACCAGTAGTAACCATGCATAGGATTGTACTTCAAGCCACTCCCCTGCAACCATGCTCTTTGCACGGTGAACTGCCTTGGCTGACACATGTAGATGCTTGGTTGATCGTAGGCAACTTGTGCTTGTATCTTACCGTATAGTCCTAATCTCTCAGCAGAGTCGGTTGATCTGCTGGCGTTGACAATCCACTCATCAACGGTGGAATTCTCATAACCGCTTCCGTTCATGAATGTGCCATTGGAGTGCGCGAACGGCCATGCATAGTTGTGTGGGTCTGCATAGTCCGGTGCCCACCCTATAAGCCACATTGGATGTTCCTTGTTGTCCATCCTCTGAAGGTATTCCGCCCATTCGACTGGGTTGTTTCTCACCTCTGGGACCAGACTGATTCCGGTCAAGTTCACATCTGGATGCGACATCACCAAGTCAAAGCCCTCTTTTACAAGTTGAATAGCCTTCATGCGTATTGAGTTTCCAGGAGGGTTGTGCCAGAGGTCTATGTATCCCTCCATGGCATTTATGTCATCCACAAAGGAGGCATTCTGCATTCCCGCGTTCCACCACTCAACGGCCTCTTCGACATCGTAGGTTTCTGTCCAGATTGACGAGTTGTGTCCAAACATCCCTTGTGGAATGAAGCCCTTGGCTTTTACGGCCAAGCCCCAGAAGAGGTCCCTTATAGCCGCCGCATAGTCAAAGGCATAGGCGAAACATTTCCTGAGCTCCCTATGCCGGAACGGGGACTCAACCTGTTTCTCAACTCCGCCGCGCCAGATATTGATTGGGTTGAAGCAGAATGTCCATGCCATCAGTGTGTAGCTGAGAGTGTCCGTGACTACTTCTAGGTTAGGGTCTTTGGAGCCTCCTGTTACGTTGTCCCAAATCTCATAGGCATTCTGATGAGGCCAATAGACAGAATCTGCGAAGCCTGATCTCAGATTCAAGAGCCTCCCGGTTGTGTCTTCGTTTGTCTTGTACCAAACCTCAGTGATGGACCCTGCATAAGAAGGAGGCTCAATTGCAGCCTCAGTCGCGTCAGCCCTCCAGTAATCGTCGAAGATGGCCATCATGATGAACTCGTTGGGTCTCCACTCATCCAAAGTATAGGGGCCCGTGCCGCATGTGTGGGTTTCCATCCATGTGTGGACCTCACCGTAGTCAACACCCCAGTGGGAGTCCATTGGACCTGTGTCGTTGTTGGGGTTGCTGAGTACATAGCTGGGGCTCATCTGAGCACCAACCTCGTAGGTTGTAGCCGCAATGAATGGTGCGAACGGATAGTCTAGGTTGAACTGGATAGTGTATGTGTCCAGAACAACAATGGCGCCTGAGTCTGCTTGCCAGTCATCGAATGCGGCAATGAACTCCTGTGAGCTCGTACCGTTCACATAGGCTTCGGCTTCCACTAGCTCCCCGCCCTTCAGCGGCTCGACTATCATCCACACGGGGCCGTGAGTGTCAAACATCTTGACGGCTCTCTCGATGTTCCACTTGACACAGCTGGCATTGAATGGTGTCCCATCATGGAATATCACGTTGCTTCGGAGAGAGATGTTGTATTGCGTACCGTCAGCCGATATCGAAGGTGGTCCAGATGCCAACAATGGAACCGAAGGCTCGGTGTTGTTTGAACCCCAAGGATACGTGTAAAGAGTTTCGTAGATGTTGAAATGCAGACCCGATCCAAAACTCTCGTAGTTGACGTGCGGATCCATGCTGTCTGGATTGCCGTATTTCTCCACTACGAACATATTTGCAGGAACTTGACCACCGAAGACGTCAATCTGACCCCAGAAGAGACCACTCACTCCAACGATTATTACCACTATCCCAACGGCAGCGTACAAGTTCCGCTTTTCCACTGGAACCTCCTCCTCCGACGGTGGCGGCAAGTTCCCTTGAAATTGGGGGAGGTTGCATATAAGACTGCATTCAGAGTCAAGCTTACATCTGTTCAGATATTCGCTTGAAGAGGAGAAGTGGAGCTAGTTCGAGTAAAGCATCAAGAATCAGAAGTTCAAGATGTTTGACGTGATTCGTAGTCTTCAATCGCCTTGTGAAGAGCGTCAGCTGCAAGATTGCTGCAGTGCATCTTCTGCGGTGGCAGCCCATTCAGCGCTTCAGCGACTTCTTTGCGGGTGATGGCCTTTGCCTCTTCCAACGTCTTTCCCATGGCCATTTGAGTTGTCATTGAAGAACTAGCTATAGCGGCGACACAGCCGAAGGTCTCTACTTTGATGTCGACAAGTATGTTGTTCTCGACCTTGATATAGACCCTCATGAGATCTCCACAGACCGGATTGCCAACAGTACCAACACCGTCTGGATCCTCAATCCTACCCATATTCTGTGGGTTCTTGAACTGCTCCTTCACCTTGTCGCTGTACAACCGTGCTGCCTCACTTTCCGCTTCGTAGTCTGATTTTAAACTGTTGCAATTAGGCGGTCACCATTCCTCTTTAGGAACGTCATGATGATGGTCGTCATCACCCGACATGAATGCCTCATAGTTCCCACCACGCAGAGGGCTAAACTCTCTCAGTCTCTCAACTGTAGGGACCAGTGTTTCGATGAAGGTGTCAATCTCATCCTTCGTATTGAACCGTGAGAAAGAAGCCCTAAGAGACCCGTGTGCAATCTCTGGAGGCAGCCCAATGGCCTTGAGAACGTGACTTCCAACCAGAGTCTTGGATGAGCACGCAGACCCAGTTGAAATAGCATAGCCTTCCATATCGAGTTGGACGAGAATCGATTCCCCCTCGATCTGTTCGACTACCATGCTAAAGATATGTGGTGCCCTCTTCTCCGGATGGCCCGTGAGCCTGTAGTGGGTAAGTCTCTCGGAAACTCTCTTCTTGAGATGGTCGCTTAGACTCATCAAGTACTCAGTTTCCTTCTCTCCCCAGATCTCCACAGCCTTTGCGAAGCCGACAGCGGCCGGTATGTTCTCCACACCGGGCCGCAACCTTCGCTCTTCATCTCCTCCCTCCAAAACACGGACAATCCGAGTCTTCCTTCTGATGAAGAGTGCTCCGATTCCCTTTGGCCCGTGAATGTGATGTGCGTCAATGGTAATGAGATTGGTAGGGATTACTTCGGTGTCAAGCGGTACTTTGAGGTATGAGTGAGTGGCATCGGTATGAAACATGATGTCGCGTTCGACTGCTATTCGCCCGACTTCTTCAATAGGTTGAATTGTCCCTATCTCTCCGTTGGCATGCTGCACTGAAATGAGGCTTGTGTCATCTCTGATGGCATCCCGGAGGTCGTCCAGACTGATCAGTCCGTTCTTTTCAACTCCCAGGTAGGTCACCTCATAGCCGGCATCCGAAAGCCTGCGGCACGAGGCTAGAACTGATTGAGTTTCAATTGCAGTTGTGATGATGTGCCGTCCTCTGCTCTTGTTAGCCAAAGCTGTACCCCGGATTGCGAGATTGTTGGATTCTGTGTCTCCTGAAGTGAAGACGATGGCCCTAGGATCGGCGTTGAGACTATGAGCGATTGTCTTTCTAGCATTCTCAAGTCCCGTCAGTGCAGCAACATCTCTGGAATGACTAAGCTCTAGTCCAGCGGTCCCGTAGTGCTCCCGAAAATAGGGAAGCATCGCCTCTATTACACGTTCATCTACTTGGGTGGAATTCGCATTATCAAAGTAAGCCAAGCTACGCTCCCTTCTCGCATGCGTCGCAGTCCTGGTGTATTCCTTGGCAGTGTTCGCGATGGAT
>LRSK01000054.1 GCA_001563325.1 Candidatus Thorarchaeota archaeon SMTZ1-83 | reverse complement strand
CTATGCAGATTATGCTAATTAGTCTTGGACTCGGGCTTTTCTTGGTGGGCATTGGTGCCACCCCTGTATCCATGCTACCTCCCGTCATGCTAGCACTGGGATTTTCGCCTCTCGTTGCCGTTGCTCTTCCGGCAATTGGCTACGACCCTCTCACCACATTCGCCTTGCTCGGTGTTCCAGCTCAAGTCTTCAATACTGAGTACAACGCAGCCACTGGGGGCGCAGTAGCACTTTGGGAGTCCAGCTTAACCTTTGCATGGTACATGCCCGTCATCACTACTGGCATAGCCATTTCGATGCTTTGGATAGCAGGTGGTCGTGAGCTCCTCCTACAGAAGGAGGGGCTGCTGCTAGCTACGGTTTGCGGGGTCACGGCCGGATTCGTCGCCATTCTGTCCAATCTATCCTTTGTAGATCAGACGATACTGACCAATGTCTTTGCAGGCGCCGCTGTTGTCTTTGTCCTACTTCTCTACCTAAAGGTTCGTGGGAAACCACTCTTGGATAGAGGTATCCTAGATGAGGAGGACTTGAGGACCGAGGAAGGAATGACCCTCAAAAGAGCTAGCCTACCTTGGGTCATTCTAGTAATCCTATGCTTCGCAGTCACTCTCATCATCCCGTTGAAACAGCTTCTAATTGGTCCCCTAGATCTCGTGATACAGATAGGCAACTATCCGCGCCCCATCAGTACTAAATGGCTCTGGCAAGCCTACACATTGATGCTCATCGCCACATTAGTTTCAATCCCGTTCTTCAGAAGAGACCGCAAAACCCTCAGTGACACGTTCTCAAAGTTCATGAAGCGTGCCCCGCGTCCTGTGCTGGCCGCGGCCATCTTCTTCGCGATGGCAGAGGTAATGAATTTCAGTGGTTACTTCCCTGCAGTGGACGGTACATGGACATTTCCAGTCGATGGGAGCAACAACATGATCAATCTCCTAGCTACGCTGACTTCGAGCGCCCTGGGAACAGCCTATCCCCTAACAGCCGCCTTTCTCGGACTCCTCGCGGGATTCATCTCTGGCTCTGAAACCTCAGCCATAGCCATGTTCACACGATACCACCACGAAACAAGTGTTCTAATCGGTGCGAATTCCATGGTCGTCGCTGCATCAAATGGAGTAGGAGGAGGGCTTGCAAGTGTGCTAAGTCCGGCGAAGATACAAAACGCCGCTGCAGTGATTGATAAGATCGGAATCGAGGGAGAGGTCATCCGTTATGGTGTGGTAGTCGCAGTGTTGATGACACTGGCGACCGCAATCATGACAATGCTGTGGGCATTCGGGGGAGGTTAGAGATTGGGATATCTAGCCGAGTAACTCATCGACCTTGGCCGCCATGATGAAATCATTGTCGAATAGCCCGTTTATTGCGTGTGTCCAGAATGTGAGAGTCACCTCATTCCAATGAATTAGGATATCTGGATGGTGATCTTGTTCGTTTGCTATTTCAGCCACCTTGTTTACGAACTCGATTGCCCTCTTGAAGTTCTTGAATTTGTACATCCTCTCAATCTTGTCGACTCCGTCTCTCTTGAGTGTCCACCCCGGCACTGCTTCCAAGAGTTCATTCACCCGCAACTCCCCAAGTGGAGGTATACCACCCCTACAAGGGACACATGTGAGTGATACGAGGTCTTCTCGTGTTCTTGCCATTGAATTCGCTTCAATTCACATTCAAGAGAATCCTCTAAAGTCTGATGATATGGTTCAGTCATTCTGCCGAAAGAAACAAAGGCTAGCAGATGCAACATTGTCCGATTCGCTTAAGGAGGCGAGAAGTTGACGAATAAGGAATTTCAAGGAACTGAGATTGCCAAGGTGCTGGGAAGTATCTATGGCTCCATGATTATACTTGCGGCCGTGATGCTGTTCTTGTCATCACTCTTCTCAGGGCTTAACATCGACATCCAGGTCAGAGTCTTCACTCTGTTCTGGCTGATCGCATTCATGATATCACTACTCGGAGCGGAGTTGGCGAGGAATCTACACAAATCAGGATTTGGAATGATTGGATTTCTTGGGTTCCTAGTGCTGAACTACTTCCTCGTGGTGTTTCTCATGGCTGTTTACGCTGATATGCTAGACCCCACCGTTGGAAGTACTGCAATTGGCATGACACTCGTATATGTAGTCGTTGCCGCCATAGGCTACATTGCATCGGTGCTATGGGTTCTCAGGGATTGGCTGAAGTCAAGAGGGAATTAGAAGGATCCTCACCTGATAGGTACTTGCCCTAGTTGGTTCTAGGTCACGAATCCCGGCTTGAAAGGTCAACTATATCAGAAGCGCCAGTCAGTATTCCTCCATGCCTCTCGAGAGGATAGCAGAAAGGGTCTACGCCGACACTAGTGGCGACAATGCTGGCCATTATGGTGCAATCGTACTCAGTCAAGAGATTGTTCTGGTCGATTCTGGACTAATGCACACAAAGAGTCTGAAAGTCAGGAAACAACTCGAGGAGGAACATGATCTTCCCATCAACAGAATGTTACTGACACACTACCACGGAGATCACATTTTCGGTGCTCAAGCGTTTGAACCTCTAACGATAATCAGTTCTCCAGAAACCAAGAACATCTGTGTCGAGAACCTGAAAGGCAGATGGCGAAGGGAGAACCTGTTTCAGGATTACTCTAGCGCCAAGAATGAGAGACCTGAGTTCTGGGAAGCCCTTCAAGACTTGAAGATACTGATACCGAGCGAAACGTTCCAGAATGAGATGACTTTGGGAGAGAAGGACGACATCACCATGATACACATGGGAGGTCACACTGCAGGATCGTCGATTGTCGTTGTGGAACCGGAACATGTTGTCTTTGTGGGCGACCTGATTTTCAACCGCACTTTTCCATACGCGGGAGACCCCACGTGCAATCCCGACAAGTGGATTGAGGCATTAGAAGAGATTGTGAGGCGTGACTTCGCTGACGTAATCCCAGGACATGGTCCCATGTGTGAGGGCAGCGATGTTGAGGACCATTTGGAACTCCTGAAGGCGCTTAGGACGAGCGTAAAGAATGCTCTTAAGGACGGGATATCGGAGCAGGAATTCATCGAACGAAGATTGGACCCTGACCCCACGATTGATGGCAGAGACCACCGACTTCCATCGGCACTAACACACTGGTACGCATTCTACAGGGAATAGTCCGCGATGAAGCTTCTGGAATCCACAAGTATCAGAAACCTCACCTTGGATTCTCGCATAGTACTACTGGCCACGCATCTTGGATACTGTGAAGAGGATGGAATTGTCACGGACCGCCTCATCAGCTTCTATCGCGAACGAGCGCGACATTGCCCGGGTCTGATCGTGGTTGGTGGATGCTACACAGAACATCGTGGATCAAGCGGCCCCACCATGGTTGGGATTAGTCGTGATGACCACATAGAGGGTCTATCAAGACTCACCGATGCCATTCATTCATTTGGCGTTCCGGTTGCCGCGCAGCTCTATCATGCGGGCAGATACGTCCATTCCATCTTTCTAGGGGAACGGGCAGTATCAGCCTCAGAAGTGCCTTCTCGACTCACTCGAGAAACCCCACGCGCTCTAAGCGTCGAGGAAATGCATGAAACAACCGCCAATTTCGGTAAAGCAGCAGAGCGTGCAAAGAAGGCAGGATTCGACTCTGTCGAGGTAATTGGGTCTGCAGGGTACATCATCAATCAATTCCTCGCAAGAGCCACCAACAAGAGAGAGGACGAGTACGGAGGCAGTCTTGAGAATAGGGCCCGCTTTGCACTTGAAGTGGTAGAGTCTGTGAGGAACGCCGTTGGCAACGAATATCCGATAATGTATAGGATGAGTGGAGAGGACTTTGTGCCAGATGGGAACAAACTCGAAGACAACAAGATTCTGGCTCCTTGGTTAGTCGATGCCGGTGTAGATTGTCTAGATGTAACGGGCGGCTGGCATGAAACCAGAGTTCCCCAAATCACAATGGACGTGCCGAGAGGCCACTATGCATACCTAGCTGAAGGAATCGCGGATGTTGTCGATGTTCCTGTAGTGGCATGTAACAGAATCAACAGCCCTACTGTCGCTGAACGTATTCTTGCAAGAGGGAAGGCTCAACTGATTGGTATGTCAAGGGGGTTCCTGGCTGACCATGAGTTGATGAAGAAGATTCGAACAGGAGAAACGAAGCAGATCCGTCCATGCATTGGCTGCAATCAGGGGTGTCTTGACAAGGTCTTTCAATTGCAGCCGGTCATTTGTGCAATCAATCCCCAAGCCGGCTACGAGGACTCACGAACGATGGGTTCCAAAGGAAAGGGCAAGATAGCGGTTGTTGGTGCAGGTCCCGCAGGACTTGAAACCTCAAGGATCCTATCAATGCGGGGATTTCAGGTGACTCTCTACGAGGAGGACAAGCGTCCTGGGGGTCTCTTGAACCTCGCGGCGAGGATTCCCGGAAGAGGAGAGTTTGCTGCATATGTGACTCACATGTGGCACGAGATGAAGAGGCTCGGAGTTGACCTGCGACTGAACACCAAAGCAGAACTTGATATTATAGCTGGCGAGTCCTACGACAGGATTGTGTCGACAGTAGGCACGATTGCCACCGCCCCACCAATCGAAGGAACAGAGCTTCCTCATGTCACAACGGCCAGAGATGCAGTGGCAGCTATGCCAAAGAAACCGGGCCATGTTTCAGTCATTGGTGGCAACTCTACGGGCTGCTACGCAGCCATCTTTCTGAGCTCATACGCTGATTCGGTTCAACTCTTTGATTCGAGGGACGCTATTGGGACAGACTTGGGGCGGACAACTCGGTGGGTGATATTGAGGTCCCTTGAAGAGAAGGGGGTGAAGATACACACCGGTACTTCCATCTCTCAGATTACAAGAGAGTACATCCAAATTGACACGCCTGATGAAATGACACTCATTGAGGCTGACACTGTGGTTGTATCTGCTGAGCCACTCCCGAACACGCGATTTGTCGAACAAGCTGAGTCGAAGTGGCTATCAGTGGACGTGGTAGGCAGTGCCGCAGGAACAAAGGGCCTGCTAGACATAGTTCATGGTGCCTTCAACTATGCAAACAGTCTACAACTATAGAAAGTGACTAGGACCCAAACAGCTCTTTCATGCACCTGTCACAGATAGTTTCAGTTCCGCCTTCGGTCTTGTCGACCGTCTGCCTACAGGACTTACACGCCGGACGCAAGCAGTTGTCACACAGGGCGAGATCAGACATCTTCTTGATCCGGCCGCATGACGTACATGTGTTCTTGGTACCCCTCCCTCTGTGCTCAAACAGAGTCCTTAGGATAGCCTTAGCATCATCACGATCAAGTTCCCCATTCCTGATCGCCCTTTGTGCTTTTTCTTCAATCTCCGTGTGGTCAACGTCACTCTCAACTTCAGTACCAAGAAGCGCCCTGACTTCCTCTGAGGACAGCTCAGACTTACTATCCAGAGTAACCGACGTTCTCAAGAAGCAAAGTGAGTTCCTCACCTTGTCTATCCTCACATCAATAGTACCGACAAGATCTGCCTTTGCCAGTGACTTAAGGTGATGGTTAAGTGAGGCTCTCTCAAGACCAGTCTCCGTCAACAGGTCGCTCTTGTTGGCGACCCTTCTCTCTAGCAAATACTCGAAGATTCTCATTCTGACAGGATTTGAGAGTGCTTCTGCCACCGAGCGCAGGTCTGTCATCGAAAGTACGGAAACCCTGCTTTACGTATAAGTAGATTTCGGTAAAGAGCAGTTGCCGTGTGGTTGGTGACTGTAGTTTCCGCGTCTATTCATATTGATTGACGTACTACTCATTGACGGAAGAATAGAGGTCCTGAAGATGGCAGCCGCTAAGGAACATGAGGTAGTTCTCACAGACGTTGTTCGTGACTATCAGATGGGTGAGGTGATAGTCCCCGCGCTAAGGGGTGTTTCACTCGAAGTTGACAGAGGTGAATTCATCGCGGTGCTGGGTCAGTCAGGCTCTGGCAAGACAACTCTCCTGAACATGGTTTCTGGACTGGACACCCCGACATCAGGCGTCGTAGAGGTGAGCGGCCAGACCGTTTCCAGATTGGGCAGAGATGAGCGTACAAGATTTCGACGACATAATGTTGGGATTGTGTTTCAGTCGTTCAACCTTTTCTCCACTCTGAATGTTGTGGAGAATGTTGAGATCGGGATCTCCTTTACACTGGAGAAAGACGAGCTGCGTGATAGAGCCCTTGCATACCTGGAACACGTGGGAATCGCTGAGAAGGCTGACAACTTTCCATCTCAGTTGAGCGGCGGAGAGCAGCAACGAGTTGCTTTGGCGAGGGGTCTGGCAAAAGAACCGCCGCTTCTGGTGTTAGATGAGCCAACTGGAAACCTTGACGCAGAGACCTCTGAAGAAGTCTGGGATTTGATTCTTAGAATGAATCGAGAAACAGGTGCCACAGTGATTGCAGTGACTCATCAGACATCCGTTTCGAAGATTGCCCATCGGTCTGTCTTCTTGAGATCCGGTCAGATATGGGGAATTACTGAAGGTCCCTTGGAGGAGTAATCTGGTGACACGCGGTCTGCTGATGAAGAAGGTCTTTAGAGACCTCAAGAAGCAGAAACTGGGCCTGATTAGTGCCCTGGCACTTGTCCTCAGCGGATCGCTAACCTACGTTGTGATGCAGTCTATGTTCGTTCTCACCGACATTAGCATTGATAGAACCATGGATGAGAGCGGAATGGCAGACCTATCGGTTCTTACCTATGGCTCAGATCCAGCCCTCTTGGACTCAATAATGGCGCTTCCGGAAGTTGAAGGCGGAGATGTGCGATACGATATCTCTGGAATCGTTGAACTGTCTGACAGCAGAAGGCTGTCTGGAGACCTCTTTGGGGTGGACCCGTCAGAATCACCTGAGGTCTACAAGCTAGAACTCCGTGAAGGCACCTACCTAGACCCCGATGACAATCTAACAGCTTTGGCTGAACTTCACTTCGCAAACGCCCAAGGAGTGAGCATTAATGACACGGTTGTTGTAGAGCTGTTTGGTGTCAGGACTCAGGTAAGAATTGTCGGCATAGTCTGGACAGTAGAGTATATGGTCCCTGCCACGAACCCACGGCAGCTGATTCCTCAACATGGCTCATCAGCACCTCTCTTTATGGATGTTGCAATGCTATCCAGCCTAGGTGGCCAACCAGGGATGGTCAATGAGTTCTCATTCATATTCCGCGACGGCGTTGATGAGGAAATCGCGACGGAGCTTGTGTTGGACGTTCTTCAGGGTGAGGACATCTACTTCGTACTCAGAGGCTGGGATATCTTGAGTGAGATGTCTGGAATCGCAGAGCTGGAAATGGGGCAAGAGA
>LRSK01000053.1 GCA_001563325.1 Candidatus Thorarchaeota archaeon SMTZ1-83 | reverse complement strand
CCATCTGCATCGAGGTCGGCTGCTGTGAGCGGGTTAATCACTCCACTTCCATCATAGTCCCAGAGCCTCTCTGGTTCAGGACTCTCCCAGTCACCCTCCGCGAACAGATTCTTGTCAAGTGTGATGAACTTGGATGCAGCTCTACAGGATGCATATCCGACATAGAACAACTCTCCTCCAGCACCTTTGCAGACTCCCTGCAAGCTGCCACCGATGGTGCCGTATCCTCCCGAACCTCCACCGTATGGTCCCTCTCTTGTGAAAGCCATCCATCCGACCTCGCTCTCTCCAACTATCTGGATGTAGCCAGGTGACAGATAGATGACGTCATTCCCACTTGTCGCCCCGAAGTCTTCCGCCATCGGATAGTCGTGTTCCGAATAGAGCACACCCCCAGTCGCATTGAGTTCAAGGAGCAAGTATCCATTTGGAGCATCATCCAGCACTGTGTATCCTACTACAGCTAGATTGCCACTCTCATGTCTATCAATGGCATATGCCCTCTGTGGTCCTGAATACTCTCCCCAGTTGTAGTTCCATATCTCAGACCCGTCGGATGCCAGTCCTACGACGTATGCATCAAAATCTGATCCGCCATTTGGAACGCCCCACCCCGCCAAGTAGATTGTGCCAGCTTCATCAAGAACTATGTCGTTTGCCTCTTGATCCAGAGTGTATCCCCATGTGGTCGACCAGAGTGTAGTTCCAAGGGAGTTGAACTCCGCCACGAACATGTCGTATCCACCAGCACCAGAGCTACTAGTCCCACCAGCGATGAATATGTGTCCATCCGGACCGATTGCTATACCCCTTCCAAAATCATCTTCCACTCCTCCCCAGGTAGCATTCCATTCAAGGCTGCCCGTCTGACTGTACTTGACGAGCAGAGCATCCGATTTGTTGTTTGATGGGGACAGATAACTGGAAACCACGTATACATAGCCGCCGGGGCCAATGGTCAATGCATTCTCATAGCCTGAACGGCCTGAGCCCCAGGTCCTGTTCCAAAGCAGCGTGCCATATTTGCTGTACTTCAGAAGAATCAAGCTAGAACCACTCACTCCGGACACATACACGTTGCCCACCGAGTCAGTCACGACGTCGTAGCCAAGGTCATCCTGAGTTGTGTCCCATAATACAGACCAGTCTCCAACCACCTCTTGACTGGGAGTGTATGAACTCCCTCTATCTGGTTCTGGCCCTCCAAACACAGCTGGACTATGCATCACGCTTACCGAGATGATCAGTCCGATGATCAGGATCACGATGACTCGCAATCTCATCAATCCCATCTCCTTCCACGCATGACATACTGAATGAGCCAGAAAGGAAGTGCGCAGATTACCAACACAGCGCCGAGTCCTACTCTAAACCCAAGATAGAGTCCGAAGACTATCGAAACCAGGCCAAGTAGTGCCAACCACACCAATGCTCGTAGGTCCCATTTTTGAAGGTCCCATCGCCCCGTCTTGCCGATTCTAACTACGATGTAGGTGAATGGGGCCCAGAATAGCACTAACACGGGAATGAAGAGGGCACCACCCGGGTCTCCAAGAGAGGCTGGGACGGAGAGACCGGTGTGCGTCCACTTGAGAATCCAAAGAATCGGTAGTCTGAGTTCTGAGTAAACATCGACAGGCCAGATTCCGTAGTAGTTCTCTACTGAAGTGAACCATGGAAAGAAGATGCTCAAGCCCAGAAGCATGGCTGGTCCTAGTCGAGGGTCTTGATACCACGGCGCCGATTCATCATCCGGTTGACTTCTTCTGAGCGAAAGCACGAAGACAGCATATGTCAGTGCTAGAAGCAGCGACTGAACAAGCCCCATGTAGTCGACTGCAAGACCTAGGACTTGTATCACCGGAAAAGTCACCAGCACTGTAGCGACCTCTTGCTCGTTCGTTACCACATGACTTCCATATCCGTTTCCTATGTACTCGTAGTAGGGAGAGTAGCCCCGCGAACGGAAGTCAATACCGATTGCTTCCAAGGTAGGAGGTAGAGTGAAGGTGTCAGGTATGGGGCCAAGCATAAGCCACTCCCAATAAAGGGTGTCATAATCCCAAGTGAGCACCTCGTACTGTGAAACGAGCAAGTTTGGCTCAACAACTACGTGGATGCGAGTCGACGGTAAGAGGATGGCTGCTTTATACATCATGTCTTCTGCCAAGGACATGTTGAACTCGACAGTGCTTTCGAGAGTTATGTCATACTCCTCCGAATAGAAGTACCACCCTCTGGACCATCCAGATACCACCGAATACTCTCCGGGCGCCAAGTATACGGTGTCGTTGGAGCATCTAGGAGCTAGAATGCGCGGTTTCTCTGTTCTATCGGTTCGGACCACAATTAGGGCTGGATAGCGCGATCTCCAGACTCCGCCGTGAAGTTCAAACAGACTCTCGTTGTCTGTGGATCTCATGTCAACTATGACAGGCACTAGAGAATCAGCTGAAGAAGCAGTCACGACTAGTGGCTTGACGTTGACAGTCGCCTCAGTAGTGGTCGCAATCTCGATGTCAATCGCAGCTCTGGTTGACAGTACTTCATAGAATGTACTCAGGAGTGCGAGCGGGACCTCAAACGTAAGGGTTCCTTCCTCTCCCTCTGACAAAGAAATGTGGTCCCTATACGTAAGTTCGTCAGTGACGGAATATGTCAGAAGATCCTCAAACCGAATCTCCAGGACGAAATCAGCAGAACCGTGCAGGCACTGGAACTTGGCAATGAACACCACGCGTGAGAAGTCGGGGAGTGGAATAATCATATGCGTGTTGTACTGGACGCCTTCTTGACGAAGATACAGTTTCACTCCATCACTCTGGTCAGGTGGTGAACGGACGAAGAACCCATAGGGTGAGTAGACCGGAACCGTGTAGTTGATACTCCGTGCTCGCCAACTGCCGTTCTCTGCTGTTGGTGACTCATTCAAGAGTACAACCTCGTGACTTGAAAGCTGTGCATTCGATTCTAGTATGAACCCGGGACTGCCCGCGATGTCAGTCCTGTCAACGACCTCATACTGTGCATCCGTATAGGTATACGAGTAGGGTGGTATCATTCCTATGAAATGAGTGAACAGCATTGCCAGAAGCAGGACCATGAGCACCTCCCGAAGCCTTCCATAATCTGGCTGCCAGTCGACGACACCTTTCCTCAGACTCCCTGCATCTCCCGGCAACAAGAAGGGTATCCTGCATGCCTTGATCGCGGCCACCAGCGATTCCACTCGCTCTCTTACGCTCGCCATTTCAACTCCCCCATTATGGTTTCAAAAAGACGCTTCGCCTTCACTGTTGGAGGTACTCCCTCAGTGATCTTGAGACCCCAATCGTCTGCAAGTGCCCGAAGAATTCGTTCGCACTCCTGATTCTGACTGCAGCTGCCACAGTCCCCTATGTGGTCCAGCCAGATCTGAACGCCAATCTTTGGCGAGAAGGTGATGTAGGTGTCTGCGTCGTGGCTGGGACAGTAGCCAAATGCAAACCCATGTTGAGGGCTGACCTTCGCCAGCTCGACGCGGTTGATGGATGCAGCATGTTCCATGAGTCGCTTGATTCTCTGATTCGCTATCCGCTGACTCTTGCTCACAAAGGCTCTGGATACTTTCAGTTCCTCTGCAATCTCAAAGGGTCTGACCTTCATCCTTCTCTTGAACCAGATCAGACTCTGTGTCTTCGTTGGATACTTGAGAGTCTTGAACAAGACGACCACGCACATCTCCAAGGATTAACCAGAATTGGTTATTAACCGATATCGGTTAATCCATGTGCAAAGATGCTTTTGAACGTTTCGTCCGGCCCGGGAAAACCAGTAGATCTAGCCGTGACAGCCACTACCACTGCATGGAGGCAAGGGGACGTTTCCTGTGCTCATGAAGTGGTATCCCATGAAGCCGAACCAACCAACGACGGCGGCCACTACGAACAGGACAAAGAACCACTTGAGAGCCGACTTTGGTGTCATCTTCTGCCTCAATACCATCACAATCGCCAATATCAGGTAGACTCCGAAGACGCCACCAATCGAAATCCCGAACAGTGCCCAGAAACTCAAGCAATCACCTCCGCAATCTCAGACCCAATCCGGCGGAACATCTTCTCAGTTCCTTCCTCAAGAGGCCCCTCTCTTCCGTTCACGATGGCAGACTTCCGGTGCCGGACAATCTCCATCTTCATCTTCTTCATCTTACCCTCGATTCTTCTCGCGGCGCTGTTTTCTAGGCCTCCCCAACTCTTCTTGTTCATCCTAGATTGGATTCTCGTATCAAAGGCGAATCCCTTCTTCCCTCGTAGGTCGACAGACTGGAGTTTCTCCAGGAATTCCTTCATGGGCTTGGACATCCGAATCATATGTGTCGGACCACCTATCGCTATGAAGTCGTATTCCGACACTCGACCGAAATCGACTTCATCGATGCTCAGGCAGTCGACTTCAGCTCCTGCTTCTTCAATTCCCTTTGCTAGGCTCATGGCCACTTTCCCAGTGTTTCCATGTAGCGAATGGTATAGTACTATTGCACGTGTCATCTCAAATCCTCTTCATTTGCTGTAGTGTTTCAACCCGTTGTCTATGATGTTGAACAGGACATTCAGGTACTCTCTGGTTTCCCTCTCGGTCTGGGTTCCTCTCTCCACTCTCATTACCATCTCCCTGATTGCCACCCCTATGCTGCTGAGGGCCATGATGACAGGGAAAGTGCCAACCTTCTTCTCAACTCCAGACTCTCTCATCGTGTTCATTATGACATCAGTCATAAGTTCCTGAATCTTCAGCTGATGCCCCCTGAGCTCAGCCTCGCTCTCACTCAAGTCCTCTCGCGTTTCTTCCTTGATTGAGATTCTCGCAAGCGCCACGCCGACTTGTCCTGAGTCGATCAGTCCGGCATGGCCCCTGTGCTTCTCCACGAAAGTGAGGTAGGCGTCTCCTAGGGACCGCAGCTCATACTTGACGTCTGGTCTGTCCAAGTGGGCCTTCATTATACGAAACAGGATCTCAAAGCCCCTGGCCGCGGCAGCAACGAAGAGGTCTTCCTTCGACTCGAAGTAGTTGTAGATTGTCGCCTTCGTGTATCCGGCCTCGATTGCGACCTTGTCAACCATCGTCTGTTCATAGCCTTGATCCACGAAGAACCTTTCAGCAGTGTCGATTATTGATTCCCGACGTTGTTTCCTTTCTCTCTCCAGTCTTCGTTCCTTGGAATTACTCAATACGAATCAGCGACTCCTTTGACTTGAGTATGTTTTGTTTGACTCAAGTATAATTAAGAATACTTACGTATAAAAGGGTTCTCAAGTGCGTAAGATGCGCTTCCAGGAAGAAGATAGGGATGGGGGTCGGAGGCTCCAGATCGCCAGCTCCACCCAACGCCGGGAGAAACAGTTATAGGTGATTGCGGGGAGGGGGTCTGCTTCCTCCCCTGAGGACTAGTTTCACACTAGGGTGCTAACCGAGGCTGCCAGCTACCTTCTCGGCTTCTGCTCTGGTTTCTGAGGCTTCTTTTGCTTCTTGTCCTTGGCCACTGGTTTCACCTCCATGGCCCCCTCTAAGGTTGTTCATGCCTTGGACGCCGCCCACGCCTTTAGACACGGGACTTGGTCGGGCAGTCTGTACAGAAAACCTCGAGTCTTCTTTTCCATCATGAAAGGTTATAAACATATTGAGAATTGTTTAGGGGGCTGATAAACTCTTAAATATCAAAAAGGCCCCTCATAACACTTCTTCGAAGAAGGCCCTTAAAGAATTGCATGACACATGCCCTTGACACTCCTAGTGAACATCGAGTTTCAATGGCCAGTTTCACTGCTCTTTCTTGCTAGCCCGGTTTCTCATTCCTAGCAGACCGCTCGACAACCTCGTCAACGCGTTTCTTCCTGGTGCTCTCCCTTTTTGCCTCGTTGACCCAGAAAACGTACATGAACTGATTCGAGTTGGAGAACTGGTTGAAGTTCTCCCAAGCTCTAGGGTTCCTAGATAGAGCCTCTTTCAGATCCTCGGGCAGTTCGGGTCTCTCTGTGTGGGAGTAGGCAGCGGCCCATCTTCCGCTCTGCTTTGCCTCTTCGATCTTCTCCAGTCCCGCAGCTGTCATCTTCCCCTCCTCTATCAACCTCTCCGCTCTCTCTCTGTTTATCTTGGACCAGACGCTACCACGTCTTCGCGGTGAGAATCTTATCTTGTGTTTCTCATCATCAATTCTTCTCAGCTTGCCGTCTATCCACCCGAAGCGTATTGCCTCTTCAACTGCCTCATCCAGCTGAAGCCACCCTTTGCTGGTGTGTTTCTTGTGGAATCCCAGCCAGAGCTCCGTTTCTCTGTCATGGTTTCTCTCGAGCCACGTTTGCCATTCGGCCCTATCCTTGAAGAAGAGAGCATCCTCTATTTCCATAGCTATCTGGTTGTTTCTATGGGCTAAAAACATGTCACAAGTCAAATCTTTGGGAGACCAGTTGACAGGGTGTATCTTAAGGAAACACTGGATAGACATTGTGACAAGTTTGACTTAAGGAAAGGCTCTATGTTAAACGAAGAAATCTCAAATTGATAGATGTGTACTTCTTCAGTGAGGTATCGACTTGCGTTTTGACCCCCCGGAGCAAGGTCTGCAGCCGGGCGAGAGTATCGTCTGGACAAGAAGGGAAGGCACTAGTGGAAAGGTAATTGCGTCCGGTTTCCTATTCTTCATGTTATCACCTGTCGCCCTGGTTGGCACCTACAATCTCTATGGGCTTAGCATGGCTGGAGCGGTCACCTTCCTACTGTTGGTGATGCTACTCACCATTACCGTGGCCTTTGTTCGTGAGAGAAGAACCAGGTACTACTTGACAACAGACAGGATTGTTGAAACTCGAGGGGGGGTAATGTTGAAGGAAGTTCCATTGGAGCATTTTGCAGGCAGACCTCTGGAACAGTTCATCGAGTCGAAGGTAACCCATTCTGTCAACAATCGTCCCATATACACAATCAGAGTCTATGACCCCACTTCGGATGAGATCTTTGAGCTCAAGGGTCTGGATGGATCTTCGACGAGAGCTTTCCAGAGAATTGGTGACACCATTGAATGTCCCTATTGCGGCCTCCAAAACACAGCAGTTAGCACAAGATGCAGGAACTGTGCTGCGATTCTTTAGCCGTTTTGACATCAGGCTCCCTTATCCAGAAATACCTTAAGGATAGAAACCAAGTCTGAGAGAATCCGTTGGATACGGGGACAGGTTATCTCTGAGGATGAGTTGATGTGAACAAACAGAACCATGAGATCCTAGCACGAGTTGAGCATGAGGAGATCAGCTTCATCGACCTCATGTTCTCTGACCTTTACGGTCAGCTGAAGTGCGTGACGATAGCACCGAGGGAACTGGC
>LRSK01000052.1 GCA_001563325.1 Candidatus Thorarchaeota archaeon SMTZ1-83 | reverse complement strand
GGAGAGATTGAGAGAATACAGAGATGATTTCTCCCGGGGAAGGATTACCCTCTACGATACCCTTCAGAATTTACACAAAACCATTGACTCTGCCGGTGACGGGTTCGTCAACATCATTGTCTCATTTGGCATGGACGAACCCTATTCGGAAGAGCTTGTTCTCTTTGCCCTTTTGGATGTGGTGCGGCTCGGTCTCTCTGTTGACAATTGGTGACAGTGGTATTATAGAGTGATGTGAGATTTGGGTTTCACGTGTCGATCAGCGGTGGGTTCTCGAAGGTCGTAGAACGAGCCGTAATGAGAGAGTGTGAGACGATTCAGCTCTTTTCACGTAATCCAAGAGGATGGAGATTGACACCTCTCGAGAGTAATGATGTGGATGTCTTCAGGAGAGAGATTGAGCAGGCTGGCATATTCCCTGTGTTCGTACACATGCCCTACCTGCCGAATCTGGCGACCTCAGAACCGCTGCTCAGCTCAAGATCGGTAGAGGCTCTCTCGGAAGATCTCACGCGTGCTGAGGCCTTGGGTTCTCGATTCTTAATCCTCCATGTCGGTTCGAGAAAGGGAATCGACCAGACGGAAGCAATAGAGAATGTGTCGAAAGCAATAAACCGAGGTTTGAGCGAAATCGGGAATTCAGTGAGAATCCTGCTTGAGAACACCGCAGGGATGGGTTCTGAAGTGGGTTCTCGATTTGAGGAGATAGGCCAGATGCTCGAACGAATAGAGTATCCTGACAGGGCCGGGGTGTGCTTCGACACAGCTCATGCCTACGAAGCGGGCTACGATATTTCAACCGAGGAAGGCCTCAAAATTGCGTTAGCGGAGTTTGACCAATTGGTGGGGCTTGAACGAATCCACGTTCTTCATCTCAACGATTCGAAGACACGCCTTGGCTCGAGAGTGGATCGTCATTGGCACATAGGAGAAGGCCTCATTGGCAGAGAAGGCTTCAGAGGAATCGTGAATCACCCTGCGCTTCGCCATCTTCCCGCGATAATGGAGACACCGCGCATCGACGCAGAGGACGATATCAGAAATATGCGTGTTGCACGAAGTCTTGTCATGAGTTGATGTGAAAGTAGACTCTTTCCACGACAGAATGCTTCTTACGAGCCACTGCGGGTACGCGCCAGTCCATGCTTGTCAGCTTCGGGTCTGTCCGCACGACACTCTGGAGTGAACCTCTGAAGGCAGCTGAACGACAGCGCTTCTCGGAATTATCGTTTGCATCCGTCTTGAATAGCGCGCTCTTATCTTTTCTTTTTTCCACTTGACCTCAAAGACCAGTTTTTTACTATTTAGCCGTGCGCGTACAGAGAACATTGTTGAGTGTATACGACAAAGAAGGGATAGTCGATTTCGCGAAGGGCCTTCGCCTTCTTGGCGTGAAGATTTTTTCCACCGGTGGCACACTGAAGCTGCTAAAAGAGAACGGAGTAGAGGCTGATTCGGTCGAGGCTATAACCAGGACTCCTGAATTGCTTTCCGGAAGAGTAAAGACCCTGCATCCCAAGATATTTGCCGGGCTTCTTGCGAGGAGAGACGACGCCGGCCATATGAGAGAGCTCGAAGATCATAGTATTCCACCCATAGATCTCGTAGGATGCAATTTGTACCCGTTCAGGAAGGTAGTGGAAAAAGAGAATGTGGGACTCTCTGAAGCCCTTGAAAATATAGACATCGGAGGGGTATCGCTCATTCGTGCCGCAGCCAAGAACTATAAAGACGTCGCTGTTCTGGTTCATCCGAAGCAGTACCCTGACATTCTGAAGGTGATGAAAAGAGACGAAGGATTCGAGGAGAGTCTGCTCTGGGCGCTTGCAAGGGAAGCCTTTGGCTACATAGTCGAATACGACAAGGCCATTTCGGGTTTCTTCCATAGATTCAAAGACCCAGCGAGAAAGCTCTAACAGAATAGAAGAATCGAAAAGCAGTGAATGTGATGGTACGTAGACGGACGTCACTATGTAGAGGCAGAAAAGCCGCAGCATTTGTGGAATGGCGAGGCTCGTCTTCAATATCGCAGGGCAACCGGACAGTCCGGTCAGAAAATGGTATCATCCACGGCCGTGGCGAACGTAATACGATGAAATTGGCCAGCGAGCGGGGTCTTAGACCGTGACCGGATTGTCGCGAACTATGAGAGTTCTCATCGCAGTATCCATCTCTTCCACTCTCGTAGTCCCTTTCTCGGTGGATTCCCGTGCCCATTTCGACAGTGAAGAAGGACAGCTCCGTTTTAATCGAGTTGCCCGGGACTTATCGATGGGCGGCACTCGCCAGTATTTCACACAGCAAGCTCCCGTGCTTGAGACGAGTTTCTGCGTGAGCCATCGCAACCGCTCGTGCTCAAAAGAGGGCAATTCTTCGTCGCTGTGGAGCATACCATACGTCTCGCTATCCTTTCCTATTGGGAGTTCTATAGGCGGATTTCGTAGACATTGCGTGCGCGACTATTACTGTGAATCCACCACGTCCAGTGGTGCTCATTTCTCCTCCGAACTGCTCTGGAGCAACGTGATATGGTGGCAGCACAGATTGACCGATAGGATTTGGCTGAACTGGGAAACGGGCATTCTTGCCGGTGAAATAGTGAATGTAAGTGGTTCTCCTCCACACCTATTTCTGAGGGAAGATAGAGTGAGTGGGGGAGTCGTGAGCGGGTCGTTCGCGGTATCTCGGGGATCTTCTGAAATCTATGGGGGTGCCCGGCATTACGGAATAGACCGCTATTCTCCTCTGGTGTGGATAGGATTGAGAAAGGAGATCAGTGCAGACCGACGTGGCAGAGTGGAACTTGTCTATGAGACAGCGCGATCTTCATGCTCGGAAGACTCGGATTTTCCTGAATTTCACTTCGGCATGGAGGAAAAAGTCTCGGAGGCGGTCTGGGTGAGATACGGTTTTGCTGTCGTCCAGGCGCCGACCCTTTTCTGTTTGACTCTTGGGTGTGGGGTATCTCGTGAAATGCTGAGCCTTGACACGGCTGTTGCTTCGTACTTGCTTGAGAATGAAAACGCATTGCAGTTGATGATAGGCATTTCGACAAGACTGTAAGGGAGAGAATGAAGAAGACCCCACTTTACCCTGTGCATGTCGAGAACGGAGCCAGAATGGTGGAATTTGCTGGGTATATGATGCCAATGCAGTTTCGTGGCATACTACACGAACATCTGCAGGTGAGGCAGAAAGTGGGGATTTTCGATGTGTCCCATATGGGCGAAGTAGAGGTTCTCGGTGAAGATGCTCTCGAGTTTGTGAACCTCGTCACTTCAAACGACGCCTCGAAGCTGCAGGTGGGAGGAGTTCAATATTCGCTTCTCCTCCTGCCTTCTGGTGGTATCATTGACGAGACACTCGTCTACAGACTACAAGACAGGTTCATGCTTGTGGTGAACGCAGTAAATACTGAAAAGGATTACAGATGGCTGCTTGAACAGAAGCGGGGGAAGGTAGAACTGAGGAACAGGAGCGAGGATCTCGCAATTCTGGCAGTACAGGGTCCACTGAGTGAGGCTGTTATGGAGAATACGTGTAAATGCAAGCTTTCAAGCTTGCGCTACTACAATTTCACCAACGCGGAAATTGCGGGGGAAAGCTGTCTTCTATCGAGAACAGGTTACACGGGAGATGATGGATTCGAGGCTTTTGTGGAATGGCAGAGTGCGCCTAGAATATGGAGGACGATTATGGAGTGTGGACGCGGTTGGGGGATAGAACCGGTAGGTCTGGGTGCAAGGGACACCTTGAGGCTTGAGATGAGGTACTGCCTTCACGGCAGCGACGTGGATGGAAAAACCACTCCGGTTGAGGCTGGGTTGGGGTGGATCGTTGGGTGGAACAAACCTGATTTCATAGGTCGCGATGTTTGCATTCGACAGAAGAATGAAGGAGTCACGAGAAGACTTGTGGGGTTCGAGCTCGAGAAAGGTATCCCAAGACCTCAGTGCGGAATCTACTTCAGAGGTGAGAAAGTGGGGCTGGTGACCAGCGGAACATATTCACCTTCTCTTCGCAAGGGAATCGGAATGGGGTATGTAAGTGTACCTCTTCACAAGCAGGGTACAGAATTGGAGATCAAGGTGCGAGACACATTCGAAAGGGCGAAGGTGGTGAAAACACCTTTCTACAAGAGTGCGTCTCACAAGTAGTGATCTGTGAGAGAGCTCAACAGTGGTGGTTAGGATGAAATTCGCCAAACTGCAGTGCGGAGGAAATGACTTCATACTATTAGACCTGGGGCAAGACCGTCCGACTCTATCCCTTCGCGATTTAGCAAAGCGAATGTGTAAAAGGAGACTTTCTGTCGGAGCGGATGGATTGCTCGGGCTCGAAACAGAGAGGAACTCTGCGTTTTCACTCCGCTACTTCAACCGAGACGGATCCGAGACTCAGTTTTGTGGAAATGGAATCCTCTGCGCTGCTCAGTGGATTCATGAGACTGGAGATAGACGCAATCCGATCGAGTTCCGATGGGGGGGCGCTCGATATAAAGTATGGATGGTTAAGGGTAGGGCGCAGGCAGAGCTTCCTCAAGCACGGAATGTAGAACTTGATATGCATCTTCAATTGGGAGGAGTCGTGAGTTACGTCGTCATCGGGGTCCCACACGTAGTGACGTTTGAAGATGAGCTTGAGCATATAGATGTCAATCGGTTAGGGAGGAAGATCAGGTCTGATCCATCTCTTTCGCCGGAAGGTGCGAATGTGGATTTCTGCCAGGTAGTTGGTAGCGATCGTATCAGAGTGAGGACCTACGAGAGAGGCGTCGAATCTGAAACTCTTTCCTGTGGTTCTGGCGCAGCGGCTGCATTCTATATCGCGCATCGCAGAGGAATGGTGGGCGACAGGGTGAAAGTGTCCGCGCCGGCCGCAAAAACAACAATATCAGTCGATCGTGGACAGATGGTTTTTGAGGGAAAACCTGTGTTGGTGTACAGCGGAGTCCTTGAGCAGCCATGAGTATCCTTCTCTGGACGGCAATCATTCTGATTCTGGCCAAGATTTTCTCTCACCTGGCGTCGAAATTAGGACTTCCTCCAGTACTTGGGATGTTGGTGCTCGGTTTGCTTCTTGGACCTTCTGGCTTACACCTGGTAGAAACCAACGATGTACTCAAGACGTTGGCAGATGTGGGGGTCGTTGTACTACTCTTCATGGCCGGATTGGAGACCGATCTCGTGCGAATGCGGAGAGAAGGTCGGCCTGCTATGTTGACTGCCCTTGGCGGTGTGGTCTTCCCCTTTGTGTCGGGATTTTGCGTTGCTCTGGCATTTCATTTCAGTGTTGCCCAAAGCCTACTCCTCGCAACGGCACTTACCGCCACCAGTGTGAGTATACCGGTTATTACCCTGTTTGATCTGGGGAAGCTGAGAGGCCGAGAGGGTAGGACTATCCTTGCAGCAGCTGTCATCGATGATATTATGGCAGTGCTGATACTCGCCTTCACTATTGGCCTTGTCAGCGGAGGGTCCCAGATCCTCGCTTCTTTTGGCAAGATTGTGCTTTTCCTTCTCGTTGCGTGTACAGTGGGTCTCTTGACATTCAGATGGCTTGTACGGTTTACCATGAGACTTCAGGCAAGTCAGGCATTGCTCGCGATTGCCTTAGGAATACTACTCATCTATGCCAGTGGAGCCGAGTTATCGGGAATGGCCTCAATTACTGGAGCATACTTGGCTGGACTCTTCTTGGGCAGGACTGAAGTGAGAAGGCGGCTTCTCAGTGGAATGGACACCATAGGGCACGCTCTCTTCATATCCATATTCTTCGTACATGTGGGACTTCAGGCGAAGATAGAAATAGGCGGGGGCAGATCTCTCTTTCTCGTTCTTTACATACTGGTGGCCATTCTGGGCAAGTTCGTGGGGTGTGGGCTCGGGGCCCGCGTTGGGGGACTCCCACTTCTTCGCTCTTTGCGGGTGGGCATCGGGATGATTCCGAGAGGCGAAGTTGGTCTCGCGGTAACTTCGATGGCGCTGTCCAGGGGATTGATAGGCTCTTTCGAATTCTCTTCGATGGTTTTGCTTGTCCTCGTCACGGCTTTCGTCACTCCACCACTGCTCAAGTGGTCATTTGCTTCAGAGGCGAAGTTTGAAGAAACCAGGGAGGAAAACGATGTATCTGCTCATAATCATACTGAATAAGGAGGAGTATTTGGATGATGTGCTGTCGGTCCTTATCGAAATGGGAATAACGGATGTTACAATCGTCGACACGCAATCTCTTGAAATGGCACTGGCCTACAGGGTTCCCATATTTGCAGGTCTGAAATTTCAACTTGGTGGAAGAACTCCCTACTCCAAGACCATTTTTGCTCTGGCTGATGACAAGAACACGGGCAAAGAGATTATCGAGCTTCTGAAGGAAGTCGGAATAGACCTGGAAGAAAAAGGTGTTGCGCGAATCGTCACGATCGCAGTCGAATCCGTACTCGGGACTCCTCCTGAAGTGGCCACAGAAATATGACGATTCACAGAATTTTTTGCTTGACAAGTTTGGCCAGATTTTTAAACTAAGTATGCACACCAGAATCGGGAAGAGTCGAGGTTCTCAGTGACTAAACCCTACAGAAGATCTTTTTAGAGTATTCCTGACTAAAAGATATTGGGAGGTGTTGAAAGATGGACCTAAATGACCTTAAACAGATGAAGATTTCGGAACTCTACAAACTGGCAAAGGATCTGAACATAAGTGGGTACACCGGTGTCCGCAAACAGGAACTCATATTCAGAATTCTCAAGATCAATGCAGAGAAGAATGGACGTATCTTCAACCAGGGCGTACTGGAAGTTCTGCCCGAAGGATACGGATTTCTGCGTTCTTCGGATTACAGCTATCTTCCGAGTCCAGATGACATCTACGTGTCGCCATCTCAGATCAAGAAGTTTGCCCTTCAGACGGGTGATACCGTCTCCGGGCAGGTACGGCCTCCAAAAGAGAACGAGCGGTTCTTTGCACTTCTGAAAATTGAGGCTGTCAACTTCGAACCACCTGATGTGGCGCGGGAAAGGGTGCTGTTCGACAATCTCACACCACTCCATCCTGATCAGAAGGTCAATCTCGAGGTCCAGGAGAATTCGGATCTGTCTATGAGGGTGGTCGATCTGCTCACACCCATTGGCAAAGGACAAAGAGGTTTGATAGTCTCCCCTCCCAGGGCCGGTAAGACAATTCTTCTTCAGAAAATCGCCAATTCCATCACCGAGAATCATCCTGAAATAGTCCTCATAATCCTTCTGATCGACGAACGTCCTGAAGAAGTGACCGACATGGCGAGATCGGTGAATGCTGAAGTTGTCAGTTCTACCTTTGATGAACCTCCTGAAAGGCACGTGCAGGTTGCCACGATGGTTCTGGAGAAAGCGAAAAGGCTGGTAGAAAGTGGCAAGGACGTGGTCATTCTACTCGATTCCATTACGAGACTAGCGAGAGCGAACAATCTGGTCGTACCACATTCTGGTAAGACTCTCACAGGTGGCGTAGATTCCAATGCGTTGCAGCGACCCAAGAGATTCTTCGGTGCTGCCAGGAATATAGAGGAAGGAGGTAGTCTCACGATCGTGGCTACCGCGCTGGTCGACACGGGCAGCCGAATGGATGAGGTGATTTTCGAAGAATTCAAGGGAACTGGCAACATGGAGCTGGTTCTGGATCGTAGGCTGGCCGATAGAAGGATATTCCCTGCTTTCGAAATCCATAAGTCTGGAACGAGAAAGGAAGAGCTGCTCATCTCTCCCGAAGAATTAAATAGGCTCTGGGTTCTGAGAAGACTTCTATCAGAGATGAATTCTCTAGAAGGGATGGAATTTCTTCTGAGTCGGATGAAGAATACGAAAACCAATAAGGAATTCTTGGGCTCTATGAGCAGCGGGTAAGCATCTGGGTCACTACGACCGCGGCTTTCTTTGCAGCTCCTCTCTCACCCAATTTCCCTCGTACTGACCTCAATTCATCTTCCACCGTAGCACGTGTGTTGAGAAGTCGCACGCTCGCATCGACTATCTTGCTCGGTTTTGCGGCGAACTGCACAAACTCCCTCGCGATCTCCTTGCCTGCTATGATGTTCACCAAGCCTATGCAGGGTATCTTCACAAGCAGCCTGCCTATCAGCCAGGAGAGGAACGAAACCTTGTAGAGAATCAACATAGGAGTGCCCAGGATGAGTGCTTCCAGCGTCACTGTACCGGATGTGCAAAGAAGAATATCTGAGTGCTTGATCGCCTCGTGTGTCCTGTTCTCCACAATTGTCATATTGGTTGCATGCTTGCCAAGCATTGCCCGAACTTCACTGTTGACTCCTGGAAACACGATGAGAACGAATTGGGCTTCAAGAAGCTGCTCCAGGCTCCTCTTCACCTCAAGCATGATGGGGAGTATGCGTCTCACCTCTTCTCTACGACTTCCTGGAAGAAGCCCGATAAGGATTTTCTCTTTCTCCAGCCTGAACTGTTCGCGGAAATCAGCCCCGCACAATTCCGAACTGACAGAATCGAGGAGAGGATGGCCAACGAATGTCGTCCTCACAGAGTACCTTCGATAGAAATCGGTCTCAAAAGGGAGTATGCAGATCAGTTCATCTACGTATTTTTCTATTGCCCGTATTCTCCAGTTTCCCCACGCCCACACCTGTGGTGCGACATAATATACGACCGGTATTGACTTGGCCTTGGCCATCCTTGCAAGCCGAAGGTTGAATCCAGGATAGTCTATGAGCACTACGAGCGAGGGCTTTTCCTCAAGCATGAACCTGTTGAGAGTCCTTGAAGCCTCCCTCAATCTGCGCAACTTGGAGAAAATCTCACTGAATCCCACAACTGATAGGCCGGAGCAGTCGTATAGAATATGGCAACCCGCTTCTCTCATTCTATCACCACCCATTCCGTAGAATTCAACCTCCACAAGTTTCTTCAGCTCTCGGATGAGTGAACCACCGTGGAGATCACCCGAAGGTTCACCAGCACTTATCAATACCTTCTTCATTGTGGATAGGCGATGACGAGAGTGTCTGAGTCAACTCTCCTGAGGGACACATCTTTCAGCTGTAGTGAGTGTTCAACTCTCTTGATATCGAGTCTTTCAACAAGGCGTATTCCATCTCCGAGAAATTTGGGGGCGATGAAGAGGTAGAACTTATCCACCAACCTTTCCCGTAAGAAGGATGAGTAGATCTTCCGCCCGCCTTCCACAAGGATGTTAGTGATTCCCTCGCCAACTGCTCTAGCAAGAAAATCCTTGAGATCTATCTCGCCCTCCTCATTTGTCTTCACCAGCCAGACGGCTTTACCTCTCTGCTTCAGAAGTTCGGCCTTCTCCTTTTTTGCCCCCGTGACGATGATGGTTGAGGCCGCTCGGTCCAAGATTCTTGCCTCAAGCGGAATTCTCAACCGACTATCCAAGACTATTCTGGTCGGATTTCTCCTCGATCGTACCAGCCTCACTGTCAACTCGGGATCGTCTCTGAGCACGGTCTCTATTCCGACAAGCACTGAATCCACTTTTCGCCTCAGTCCGTGTACGAATCTTCGTGAGCGCTCCGACGATATCCATTGGCTGCTTCCGCTCGCATCAGCTATCATCCCATCCAGCGTGACTGCTGCCTTCATAATGACAAAGGGTTCATGCTTCACTATGTACTTCGTATAAGATTCGTTGAGCCTCTCAGCCTCAGACGCCAGAAGCCCGAGCTTGACTTTCACACCTCTCTGTCGAAGCTTCCCTATTCCCGTCTTAGCCACAAGGGGATTGGGGTCGATCATCGAGACAATTACTTCGCTGATTCCCGCCTTAACTATTTCGTCTACACACGGAGGAGTCTTTCCGAAGTGACTGCACGGTTCAAGATTTACGTACATGGTAGCGCGCCTCACCTTCTCACCTCCCGAACGAATTGCCTCTATCTCAGCATGCAGTCCTCCAAATCTTCTGTGGTAGCCGCTCGAAATGAGCTGGCCGTGCTTTACGATTACAGCTCCCACCATAGGATTGGGGCTTGTATAACCAGCCCCACGTGCCGCGAGACTCAGAGCTCTCTTCATAAACGCAATATCAGATTTTGACCAGCTCATAGTCTCTAAAACCGAGCCCCAGCTCTTCTCCGTACTGAAGCTGAACCTCCCAATCGATGTCTGGGTTGAGTGCTCTGAACTTGTCGTCTCCGACGCCAAAAGACGAGGTCAGTGCAGAATTTCGGAGGCCAATCTGTCCATTAATGAGATCGATGGAGGCCTGATCGATAGCAACAGGGTCGTGTGATGCAAGGACTCCGACATCAGGGACAATAGAGGAATCAGAACTTGGGTAACAGTCACAGAGAGGTGTGATGTCCATGAGGAAATTGACGTAGGCCACCTTGTCCTTCGTTTTGACGACGCCGTACGCGTATTCCACCAACTTCTCTTGGACATTCCTGCTCTCTTCATTCCAGACAATTCTTATGGCGTTCCGAGCACAGACTCCGACGCACTCGCAGCAGCCGATGCAAAGTCTCGCATCTATTTGGGCCATGGAGTGAAGTGCTATTGCACGCCTCGGACACCATTCAATACATGCGCCGCACCCGGTGCAACGCTTTCTGTCAACGTACGGGACGACTTGAGAGTGCATCATTAGTTTCCCTTTCTTCGGAGAACATCCCATTGCAACATTCTTTATGGCTCCCCCGAAGCCCGTGACTTCATGTCCCTTGAAATGAGAGAGGAAGAGTACTGAATCTGAGTAGAATATGCTCTCTGCGATCTGTATCTGTCTACAGTGTCTCTTGTGTATCTCAACTTCCCTGTACGTGCTTCCTCTCAGCCCGTCACCGATAATTATGGGTGCGCCAGTTGTGAGAAATCCATAGCCATTCCTCAATGCAGTCTCGATATGTGCTACTGAATTCGCCCGAGTTCCGACGTACAGTGTGTTCGTATCTGTCAGGAAAGGCCTACCACCTTTTTCCTTCACCCAGTCAACAACTCTTCTCACCAAAGTGGGTCTGATGGTGGCCGTGACGCCGTCCTCTCCAAAATGGAGCTTAAGTGCCACGAGGTCATCTGGAGCGATGATCCTTTCAATACCTGCGGCTGCCAGCAGAGCACCGAGTTTATCGAAGAGACTCCGTTCGAAAGTCGTCCTGAGATCGATGAAGTACACCTCGGGTTTCACACCTTCATACTAACAAAAACAGACCACGTGTCAATTGCCGAAGGTAGAGGCTGCACACTGTTCCGACCATGCACGCAGTCGAGACGGTGAAGCCAATCGTTGTCAGGGTGGTGACAAGACAAAGAGGAGAGACACCCGTGCTTGCCGAAGCGGTCCTTGAGGCAGTCTCAGTCACAGTATCTGAAGCGGCCATTCTCAGCTGTGGCGACAATTCTCGTGGACGTATTGACCTCTTGCGAAGCATATCATATCTTTTTTGGTCAATAGGAGTTCTCACGCGCTATGGAATCGATTACAGGACTGATAGATGAGTTGGAGAATTTGCCGGCTCAGGGGAGGAACCTTTTCGACAGCATATTCCGTATTTGGAGATATACAGGTCATTTGAAGGTACCACCCAGTTTCAGGAGCAAGATCAGAGAATATTATGGAGAGAGGGGAGAAGATGAATGCCGTGCGATCGAGAGAATCAAAATGCAGACGATAGTGAACACTTTCAATATCTGGACTGGAGAAGCTGCTCTGTTTAACCAGCTGAGAGCTGGGAGGCCAAGGCAGAACAGAGAACAGTCGGTCGGTACAAGAGAGAGGCTCTTTTCGCGCATAGAACAGGCAAAAAGGGGCTGCGATTTCTGTGATCCCGTGGCACATACTCCTGAAGACGTGTTCGGAAGGATCAAAGGCAAACACTGTATCACGGCATCGAACATAGCGAAATATGACGCATACAACGCTGTTGTCATCTTCAATCGTCATAATCCTCTGGAATTTGACCGGAAGGAGTTCTTCGACTATGTGGATGTGGGGCTTGAATGGTGCAGAAAGGTGCACGAGCATGACCAGGATTTCAAATACCCCTTCTTCACGTGGAACTGCCTGGAAAAGGCGGGGGCATCACAGATACACGGCCATGCACAGGTTCTCGTCGCCAGGAAGATGCCCTACGCAAAAGTCCTAGCCTTGTCGGAAGTCTCCCAGCGATACAAGAGAGAGACGAAAATGCGGTATTTCGATGTCCTGTACAAGGTGCATGAATCCGTCGGTCTCGCCGTTATGCGCAAGCAGATTAAAGTCCTCATGTACCTTACACCAATAAAAGAGAAGGAAATGATGATCGTCTCTTCTTCCATGAGCGCTGACCTCAAGTCGACAATGTTCAAGGTGCTCAGATCTTATATCGATGAACTGGGAGTGATGAGCTTCAATCTGTCCATCGCCATACCTCCGATCGGGACAGAAGACGGTGAGCTGCCGATCATTGCGAGAATCGTGGACAGGGGAGACGTTTTCAGCCTCAGCTCCGATTTCGGGGGGATGGAGCTGTATGGTACCAGTGTGCTCGCTTCTGACCCTTGCTCGACCTTTCGAGTCGCAAGAAGGTCGATTGAGATGACCTGATCAACATTTTCCCCAATTGTGTGATAGAGATCTGTTCGACGTGTGGTGATGGTGGAAAAGTCAGAGTTTCTCCTGTGTTCCCTTTTGGCACGGGGCAGACAATGGGAGTGAGCGAATGGAGATGCCTCCTTACAGCATTCTCTGCGCGTACTTGACAGAACGAAACTGTGCGTCTATATTATCCCTAAGTGAAGCAGGTAGGTATAGTCTGTAATCCCAGAAAACCAGAGGCTAAAAGAGTGCTCTCTGAACTCACGGATTGGCTTAGTCAAAAGGGCATGGTAGTCCGAATTGAAGAGAGTGCGCGTCCAATCTTGCAACGAAAAGAGCTCAGTTGTCCTTCCGGGGAGCTCGCGAGTAAGTCGGAGATCATCATCGCAATGGGTGGTGACGGAACCTTGTTGAAGGCGGCTCGACTCGTTGGGCAAAAGCTGACTCCCATACTTGGAGTGAATCTCGGGTCGCTCGGCTTCTTGACAGAAACTGTGGAGGAAGAAATCTACACGGTTCTGGAGGACGTAGTTAAGGACTCTTATGAAGTGGACAGAAGAATGGTACTTGAAGCGAAGCTTGGGGACGTCGGTCACGAGTTTCATGCGCTTAACGACTTTGTCATCATCATGGGAGAATCCGGGAGGATCGTGGAGATCGCCCTCCATGTGTCCGACGAGTATGTGTGTGCATTCCCTGCCGATGGTGTAATAGTGTCCACTCCTACGGGATCTACAGCATACTCTCTTGCTGCTGGGGGTCCGATAGTCCACCCAACAATGGACTGCATCGTAGTGACTCCTATCTGTGCTCACTCATTAGGACTGAGACCGATGATTATACCTTCCTCTGAGACGATCGAAACCGAGGTGCGATCAAGGGCTGAGGATGCGAGACTCGTGGTAGATGGGCAGGAATCGCTCCGACTGAAGTCCGGTCTTAGAGTACAGATTAGAATGGCGGACTACCACATAAACCTGATAAAGCCAAAGAAGAAGTCCTTCTTCGAAATCTTGAGAACCAAGTTGAGATTGGGAGGGAGAGAAGAAGACCGTGCTGCTGGAACTGAGGGTTAAAGACTACGCGATTATGGAAGACCTGGTTCTGCAGTTCGCTGAAGGGTTGAATGTGCTAACTGGTGAGACGGGCACTGGAAAGAGCATAATAATAGATGCACTGTCTCTCTTGCTCGGTGAGAAGGCCGATCCAGAACTGATTAGAACTGGATCTCCTAAGGCGATAGTAGAAGGCGTGTTCGATCTCTCGAAGAATTCGAAGCTGAGAGAGACTGCGGGGAAACTGGGAATCGAGCTGGAAAACGGAGTACTCTATGTGAAAAGAATCGTTTCGAGAGAAGGGAGGGGGCGCCATCAAATAAACGAATCGAGTGTTCCTCTCTCAGTTCTGAAGAAGATAGGTGACGAAGCCCTTGATATCCACGGACAGCATCAACATCAATCTCTCCTCAACACTGACAAGCACCTTGAACTTCTCGATGGATTCGGGAATCTTACCGCCGATAGAGAAAAATTCTCCGAGTTGTGGAGAAAGTACACATCCAAGCTGAATGAGCTGGAGAAGATCAAGGAAGAGAGCAGAACGCTTCGAGAGAGGAAGGATTTCGCAACATTCCAGAAGAATGAGATAGAACTTGCAGATTTGCATCCAGAAGAAGATGTGAATCTGGAGAGGGAGAGGGAGATACTGGAGAATTTCGAAAAACTGGTCACCAACCTGGCGCAGGTCCATTCACTTCTCTATGAGGCTGATGACTCTGTATTTACCAGTGTCTCAACCTGCATAAGGTATCTCGACCAGGCTTCGAAAATCGACCCGTCTGTGAGCGTATCTGCTGAGCGCCTAAGGACTTGTCACTCTGAAATAGAGGAGACATCGAAAATTCTGGAAAGCTATCTGGTGCAGAAGGAGTTCGATTCCGAGAGGCTCGACCAGATTCACAAGCGGCTGGACCTCTTGGGGAAATTGAAGCGGAAATATGGGAAGACGATACGTGAAGTGCTCTTGAAGGCAAAGGAGTTGGAAGAGGAACTCGCCGGTCTTGACAGATTAGATGAGAGACGGAGCTCCGTTGAGGTTGAGCTTGAGAGACTCAGAGGCGAGGTTGAGAGGGAGGCTTTAAGACTTTCGGAAGAGAGAAAGACGATCGCTGCAGAGCTGGAGAAGCGAGTTATACGGGAGCTTACAGACTTAGGAATGGGAAACGTGCAGTTCAGAATAGTGGTAGAGCCGGAGGAGGATCCTCAAGGACTCCTGAGAATGGGCGAACGGCGTTACTCTCTAGGTCCCACAGGAATGGATATGGTGGAATTTCTGATATCTCCCAATGTCGGCGAAGAACTGAAACCTCTCCGCAAAACAGCGTCCGGAGGTGAACTGTCAAGAATCATGCTTTCGATAAAGTCCATTCTTGCGAAGATTGATGAAATTCCCATTCTGGTATTTGATGAGATCGATGTAGGGATAGGGGGTAGGACCGCAGAGGCCGTGGGAAGAAAACTGAGAAATGTGTCGAGCAAGCGACAAGTTCTCTGTATTACTCATCTTCCTCAGATCGCTGCGTACGGAGACGTACACTATCTCGTAAACAAGTATGAATCCGGCGGGAGAACTCGCACTGAGGTGAGAAGATTGAAATTCGAGGAGCGTGTGGAGGAAATGGCGCGGATGTTGGGCGGCGAGGAAATAACGGATCTGACAAGACAGGCAGCTGCCCAGCTGCTCAACAGGGTGAAGAGGAGATGAACGGCAAGACCACATATTTGACGGTGGGACGGCACGCCACAAGACTGAGCAGAGTCTTTACCATTGCGAACACGTTAAGTCTCTTTCGGCTGGGACTTCTCCCGTTCATCCTCTTTTTCCTCGCCTCGAGTGGGGCGTTCTACACTGTGATGGCCGTAGTCTTTATGATTGCAGCTTTTGCCACCGATGCGCTTGACGGATGGATTGCGAGAAAACTCGATCAAGTGTCCTTGGTCGGCGAAATCCTGGATCCAGTTATCGATAAGGCGTACACGATTTCAATAGCTCTATTTCTCATACTCTTCAGAGGGTTTCCTCTGCGGATTGCCTGTGTGATCGTCTTGCGGGACTTTTTCATTCTTGGTCTTGGCTACTTGCTCTTTCGCACACGTCTCGGATTTCCTCGCAGTAACCGGCTGGGTAAGCTGACTGGCTGCGTTTACGGAGCGACGGCACTCGCGTATGCCGTCCGTTCACCCTCAAGTATATGGTTTGCATGGATATCTCTCATCTTTGCCCTGATATCAGGCTTCAACTACCTCATCTATTTCCAGCGAAAAGTGGAAGGACGGAGGGGCTCTCGACCTTGAGGTCAAAGCAGCGAGTGAATCTGCATTACCACTTTTCGGGAGTCGTGGAATGCTTCCACCCATCTTCTCCCTTCAGCTGCCTTTTTTCTGCGAAGCTTCCTGTTCTCTATCAATTCGACGAGTTTCTGCCTCAGATTTTCGGGGTTCACATTGATAAAAGGATGGGCGCCGAGATAGGCCTCGTAGTCTCTCGGAAGTGATGTGCAGGTAGGAATTCCCATGGCAAGAGCTTCAAGGGAATTCATCCCGTAGCCCAGCTCACCAAGCTGGTCAATCATTATGTCACATGTATATTTGAGTTCTAACGCTCTCGAGTATGACAGACCTTCAATCAGCACCAGTTTGACCGGATACTCTTTTTCGAGCAGCGACACGACAGAGACTATGATATCGGTTCCCTTTGCCTTTCTCGAAGTAGGAGCGTGTGCTATTCTCAACAGCTCATTCTCACTTTCTCTTACTCGGAATCTGTCGACCTGGAACGGGTAAAAGATGTGCTGAATTCTTGGGTGCAGTTTCAGGTGGTCGAACTCTACCGTGACGTTGAGGTCACTCAGTTTATCTATCTCCGGGATTACTCCTCGTAACCGTAGATCACTTCCAAGGTAACAGCATATGATTCTTTTCCCCCTCCTCTTTACCTCCTGGAGCAATTCCCCAGATCTTAGGAGTCCATGACCGCCATCGAGCTGATAAAGATCGAAGCCGAAGAAATCGAATTCTCTGAGAAACCTTCTGAGATCACGTTTCCAGAGTTCGTTCCTTAACGTTATCAGAAGGGCCTCGATGCGTGTTTTTGGCCTCCAGACTGGTGGTAGCTTGGAAGGAATTGGAGTAACATTGGTCTGTCCGATTCTTCTGGACACCACTTTCTTCACCGTGCTGAGAAGAGTGCTTCTCAAGAAGGGAAGGCCCAGACATATATCTTCCTCATAGCCCCGTGGATCCCTTCCAAGAGTTATGAGTCGAGAGTAGTGACCAGACGTTCTCTCAGCCTTCACTAATTCAATAGGTACGCCAGAGAAGTTGAAGGGAGCAATGTGGAGAATTCTCACAATTCTATGACGAGAGTGTCTCTGAACAGGCCTCGTGCCTTGAAATTTTCCTTGAATCTGGCCAGACCAAAATCCGGCTCCATCTTGAGCGTGAAGGTACCGAGGTCAAGGTATCGGTGACCAGACTGTCTTAGCCATTTCAAGAGCTCGTAGATGAGCAAGTTAACAGGTCTGTAACTCTGATACTCCTCGATATGGGATATGTAGAAGGCCAGCACTACTCTTTGATTGCAGATGAAGCTGACAATTCCACCAATAGGCTCTTCGCCGAGATATGCACAGAAGAGCCGAATTCTCTCTGGGAAGAGCTCAGTGAGACGCAGGAGCTCATCGAGCGAATGGGTGGGAGTGACGTTGTGGCGCATTCTTAGATTCTTCCTCAGTATTTCGTAGAAACGCTCGTAGTCCTGTGACTCTCTCACCTTCACCCCTGATTTGATCGATTTTCGTACTGCGGTCCTGGCTGCAGTTCTGAACGTGAGCAGTGGATCTTCACTGACTTCGATGACAGCTGACAGCTCTCGCCTGAGATACGTGCCCCCACAGATCCATACAGCGAAATCGATGTAGTTGGTCAGGATCTTCTGGTAGATGACGGGAGGCTGAGTAAGGACAACTTTCTTGAACCCTCTCTCCCTGAGGGAGTTGAACAGTCGCTTCACTACAGCTATCGACCCCCTTACACCTAGGTCTTCACTGACTACGAACCCACCGTAGGAGGCGCCAGGATGAGACACGAGCATTCTTCCTTCGGGAGCGGCCTCCTCTGCCCCAGGGAATACTGATACAATCCTATCCCTCTCCTCAATCAAAAAATGTCTATTTTGGAATCTCCCTTTTGGGTGGTAATCCAGGAACTTCATACGGTGGAAGATGGTGCCGTTGTTGGATCTTTCGACAAATTCCTCCCACCTTTCTCTGTGTTTCTCTTCATATTCAATCACTTCCATCACAGTCTTCTCCTTCCGGTCTTCACAAGTCTTTTCAGCAATCTGACCAGAAGAATCTGATCTTCTCTATCCAGGAGCAACAGGATACATATCGTGAAGGCGAAAAATGTCAACATCTTTGATGGAATATGTCCACCGAGAGAGGAATCTATAAGAATTCCGAGTGCGTTGAAGCTGAGAAAAAATGCACAGATCAGGATGACTTTCCGGAGAGGAAGGTACAGGGGATATGATCTTCTCGACCAGTATGAACCGAGTATTGCCGTAATGGCAAAGGAGATGGATGTCGCAGAGGCGGCGCCGGTTACGCCGAAGGCCGGTATGAGGAGAAGATTGAGCACAATGTTTGCCATAGCCCCAGCCACATAGGAATATGCGAAGTACTTCGTCCTTTTCGCGATACTGATGCCGATTCCAAAAATATAGAATGCGCCGTGAAGAATGACACTTAAATTGAGCAGTCCTACGGCTACGTAGGCAGGATGATAAGCTTGCGGAGTGAGGATTCGGAGAATGTTCAACCCGAAGATAGAGATTCCGATTCCCAAGATGCTTGAGAGTGCGAGGTAGTAGATGAATACCTTGCGAAATACGGTATGCGCACCTGGCCTTTTGTAAATGGAGTAAGCTATGGGGGTGAAAGCCAGCTGGAAAGAGGAGAAAACGAACCACTGCACCCACGCCAGACGGTTCGCAACCGAGTAGACTCCTACCGAATGGAGAGATGCAAATCTGGCCAGAAAGAACCTATCTGAAGAGCTGGATACCCACAAGGCTACCGAAGCGGGGAGGAGGGGTGCCCCGAATGCAAGTAGTCTCTTGACTGCACCGAAGTCGATTCTCAGCGATAGACCCTGTCTGACGAGCATGATACCGAGAATTCCGAAGAGACTCGCTCTCAAGAACTGGCTCAACATAACTCCCCAAAGCCCTTTGTGCAACAGCAGAACCAGAACTACGGCTGCGATTCCGTAGAAGATGCTTCCTCCCACCATGAGGAAATTGTACTTCAGCTTTTCAAATCGAAGCCTGGTGAGGTCTTGCGGAATCCACCCGATCATGACGAATGGAATTGTGAGGAGCATGAGAGCGACAAGATCTGAATGTACGCTTGAATTGAACAGCCAAGAAGATATTTGACGAGAAAAGAGACTCGATACTACACACACGGGCGCTCCTGCGGCTAACATGTGCCACAGAGCAGCTGAGGCCAGCTTTCTTCTATCCTGAGAGGGAGAGTCACCATAGAATCTGAGAAGCGCTGAATCGACCCCGACCGAGAAAATACGTGAGAGAAGCGCAGAAGCAGTCAGAAGAAGTTCGATAACACCGTACTCAGACGGGACGAAGAATCTGGTATAGAGTGGCACAAGCGCAAGCGAAACTACCTTGGTCGCTGCACTCGTCCCTCCATAGAAGACGGTGTCCTTGCCCAATCTAAGTACCTGCGCCAAATCAAACTGTGTTTCTTCAGGTTTCACCTTATTCCTCAGAGGCATTTTCTAATTCAACCATCTTATACAATAATGTATCTTTCTTTTTGTAAGGTTTAATCTTGCGAAACAACATTAGAGTTCGGTTGTAGGTTCGAATAGATGGAGAGAAGAACTCGTTCGGATCGTGCCCAATTGTACTCTTTTTCAACCCAGTGCCTGCCATTGTTGCCGTGTTGGCGGATCAAGTCTGGATTGTTGTGGTAGTATGTAATCACATCCGCCATCCTCTCGGGATTCGATGGATCTACGAGGATGCCGCAGTGGGTCTGTTGGATTACGCGCCTCATTTCGCCGAAGTTAGAGGCAATGACGGGCTTAGAGAGTGCCATGTACTCGTAAAGCTTTACCGGGAGGCTTCTTAGAAATCTCGCTGTTTGAGGCAACGGTATTGCACAGACATCCGCATCGCGGAGGAAGATCGGGACCTCAGGATGTGGTATCCATCCGGTAATGTGCAGGTCGAAAGCAGCGGCGCCGAATGAATCCGTGAAAGTCTTCCGTCTCCAGGCTGAATAGAAATCTCCGATGAGAAGGAGCTCAGGTCTTAGTCCACTTTTTTCGGAAAAGAGTTGTGTGGCTCTGGCTAGGTCATAGATTCCGCGCTCCCTGGATAGCCCGCCAGCATATCCTATGACAAAACGGCCACTGTGGGAGTTTTTCTTAGAGGGCCTGAAAAGCTCAAGGGGGGGGAAATTCTTGATTGCCGTGATTCTGGAGTGGGCCAACGTACTTTGAAACAGGCCTATCTTCAACTCCTCGGTGATGATGATGTGGTCGGTGCGATTGCATAGAAGTGAGTGAATTCGATGATAGAACCAGGCGCGTATTCGCTTGAGGAGAGGATTGCCTGATTCCCAGGAGATGCTCCAGGGGAACCATTCATGGACATCGTAGATTATCCTCTTCCTGCCTTCACGTGAAATAGACCAGATGAGATTTGCGATGTGTGCAACTGCCAGAGGACCGAACTCATGGCAGTGATACACGTCATATCTCTCCTTGATCGCAAGTCTGACCAGGCGTATCAGCTTGAAAATCCTTCCTATAAAGATTCTGGTGAGAAAGGGGTCCATCCTGAATCCAAAAACTGTGATTCCCTCTGTCAGTTCGTCATAGTTACCAGTTGAGCAAATGAGCGTTACCTTCCATCCAGCTCTTCTTAAGGATCTTGCCTCCTTGTAGAAAACTCGGTCGTCGTAAGGTGGATGCCCCGAGGTGATTATGCAGACCTTCTTCATTGAGCGACTTCATCGAAAAGACTTGCCAAAGTCTTTGTTTGAACCATTCTGTTGAATCTTCCCAGATCCCTGTGTTCTCTGAGTCCCGATTTTCCGTCTACAAACAGTCTGTAGTGTGCGATGAGCGCTTTCACGATTCCGGACGTGTTGGCAGGGTCGATAACCACTCCCGAACGCGTCATTCTGATCAATGCTGCACAGTCCCCTTCCGGAGCGGTGGCTATGATTGGTCTCCTGCTTCCGAGGTACTCGTATACCTTCCCGGGTATTTCTTCTTCACCTGCAGGTAACCAAAGAAGGGAAGAACTCATCAAGTGTTGCACGCTCTCCTTGTGGGAGACGTAAGGAAAAAGCTCCACGACCTCTGAAAGACCTTCCTTCTTGATTGTCTGAGCATAAGATGGATCAACCCATCCAACTAATTTGACTTTCACCACATTCTTATCTACTTGTCTTGATTGCACGAACTTCTTGACGGACATCAGGAAAGGAAGTCCATTTCTCTTCTTCGTCAGAGTCCCCGTGTGAACGATCAGGAACTTGTTGGCCTGAATCTCTGATACCACAAAGTCCTCGGGATCGAAACCGTTAGGTATGACAGTCACCTTGCGCTCAACGCTCCTGACCTGGTGTTGCGGGTAGACAGCAATGATTCTGTCTGCTGCATCAACGACTTTTCGGGTGAGGAATCGAATTGCCCTGGAGTGCAGGAATGTCGGTGGAAGGAGCCCATACCCAAGAGGGTCTCGCAGATCTATGACCAAAGGTTTCCTGGACGCTTTTTTCAGCAACCACCCCGCAATCAAGGAGGTAAGTGGTGGAGATGTGGCGAAGATGAGAGAGATCTCTCGTGCTCTCAGAAGCGATCTCGCTGCGCTCAACACAAACGGAAGCCAGAGAAGCTTGCTGTCAGGGATCAAAAACCATGACAGCAAGGTACTCCACCTTCTTCTCGAATTCTCAAAGCTTGGCGAGCCGAAAAACCGTGCCAGTCTAAGGGGATCCAGAGATTCAGTTCTCAGAACTTCAGTTGGAGACTCATCCAAGGGAGTGGGATCGTATTCAGGATAGGCTATATCCTTGACGGTGATTACTATGGGATGCCAGCCGAATTGGGGAAGATACTTGCAGAATTTGAATGTCCTCTGAACCCCTCCCATACCTAAGGGAGGGAAGTAGTAGGCGATTACAAGAGCATTCTTCATTCAAACATGTCAAAGAAAATCCCCTGCCCTTGGGTTTCCAGAGTATCTGGCAGAACCCCTTCACTGGTCAAAAGGTCTGCGAAATTCTGAATCGCGTCTCGATCTATTGTCTCATAAGTCTCAAATAAGGGGAGCCTCACTTTACGAGATTCAGACGTGGTCAGGTTCATATAATCCGCAAGGGAGCCTCTTACATCGGCTTCATTCAGGTCGCCGAATTGGAGTGACTCCTCAAGCGCGTTTCTGAAATTGAGTGCTGCCTCGCTTTTCTTCGTGAGAAAGGACGTGGAAATGCATGCTACCTGCAAGGGGTAAGCGTCGATGAGATAGCTTGAGATTGGGTCTTCCTGGAGAATCTGAGTCTTGCCTCGTTGAAGCATCCTCACAAGATTCGGTTCGTAGAGGAGTGCGCTTGAGATTTCCTTATCTTCAAGGAGAGAAGATACTTGGCTCTTCTCCACCGACTCAGTGTGCACGTTCCTTGGCGAAATCTCTTGCTGCAGTGCCCTGACCAGTAGAGCCTCGAGCTCGGCACAAGGATGGCGCACGACTCCGATTTTCTTCCTACTCAGTTTTTTGACGTCTGTTATTGCAGACTTCTCGGGGACTACAAGTGCTCCGTAGGGCTTTTCTGAAGTAGAGTAAAACGACATGATCGCCTTCTGCAGATGGACTGTGTCTCCTTCCATCTCAGTGAGTGTATCAGCCATCTCTTGCAGGAGGAATGACCACGGGAAAGAGAAGAAACAATCGATCCTACCGTTTTGGAGGGAATCGAGGGCCTCCTCATATGAGCTGAACTCGATGAGTTTGGGTTCCAATTTGTACTTCTCGAAGAGCCCCTGGTCCAATCCGAAATAGAGCCAGCAATTGGGCACATCTGGGAAATGACCGATGAGCACTTTGTCTGGTTTCTTGACTGCCCACTGAGGTATAGTAACAAGAGCTATCAGCACGACTATGAGAAGAAAAATGAGAAAAGTGACCAGTTTTTGCATACACGACTCCTTTCTTACGATACTCACTTTTAATTATTTAAAGAGGAAGCTGGATGTCAAGAAAATTGAAGAACGGCA
>LRSK01000051.1 GCA_001563325.1 Candidatus Thorarchaeota archaeon SMTZ1-83 | reverse complement strand
AGAAGTCCCCCCGGAATCAGCTTGGCGACTTTTGGCGTGAGCTCTGGTTTGAGCTGCATCACATATCTCTCTCTAGGAAGCTCAACAACCTCCAGCGCTCCTTTTCGCTTGTTGTAATGATGACTAAGCTCTTCAAGCAGCCGTCTTGTGGTAGACTCAGCCTTGTCTATTATGCCCGCAAGTTCTTCTATCGAGATTGGCCTACCTACCACATATAGAGCAGCTTCGAGTTTGACCAAGTCCTCGTCCACAGGTATCACCTATCTCTCCAAGGCAGGTTGTATCTCCCCAACGCCATTCTCTAGATCCTCCGGAGGAGGCGGAGACAACAACTTGACCCAAATCACCTGTCTCTCGTCCATCCAAATGTCAATGAATGCTCTTGCAAAGAGATGAAGCAGAGCAAAGAAGACTCGCACAATCTCTCTTCTGGTATTGTTCATGAGAATATCCACGAACTTCGAAGTCTCATCTATCTTCATGATCTTGGAGAGGTCTCCATATACCTCCGCAATGTTCTCCTCCACGTCAGCTCGTGTTGTTTCAACTTGGAAGGACAAAGGGTCTGCTCTGCTGCGATATCTTCTCTTCCTCGGAGTAGGACGCCTATGAACGCCTCTGCTAAGCACTCGGTCCATTGCTATCAGCAACTCCTCGAGCGTCACACGCTGGTTGCTGATTCTGAATGGTGGACGAATCAATGGAATGACGAGGTCCTCCTCCTCATCTTCCTCGGGTGGGAGGACTCCCAATTCGATTAGCTCTCGAGTCTTCTTCATGAATATGACCGAGGCCGAGTATAGCGCACTTCCCGACACTCTGAAGTCTATGTCCCCCAAACGCTTCATCTCAAGAAGGAATCCTGATACGAGCTTTCCGATATCCACATTCCAAGGTTTGACCTTGTCTAGCTGTAGCAAATCTGTGAGAAGAATGTACGGTGGAGAGGCCCAGAAGGGGATGTCATCATCACTCATGCGGCCGATGCCACCTCCTCAAGGTCCACGGACACAATTCTCGATATACCATCTTGATTGGACACGCCAATCAAGAGATCCGCCTTTCGCACTGTAGTATCTCTCAATGATACTACTATGAATTGTGACGATTTCGACATCTCAGAGATTAGGTTCGCCACATTGTGAGCATTGACATCGTCTAAGGCGGCATCAATCTCATCAAAGACATAGAAACTTGCAGGGCTGTACATCTGGACCGCAAAGATGAGTGCCAGACCGGTCAGGGTCTTCTCCCCACCGCTCATTGCATCCAAGGTCACAAGCTCCTTCCCCTGCGGCTTGGACCTTACAGTGATTCCTCCCATAAGCGGATGTTCGGGGTTCTCCAGCATCAGAGTGGCCTCCCCGCCTGGAGATAGCTTGGCAAACACCTTGGCAAAGTTGTCTGCGATATCATTGTAGACTTGGAGGAACTTTCGAGTCTTCTCAGCCTCAATTTCCTCCATGAACTCGATTATCTCCTTGTGCTCCTCTTCCAATCGAGCCTTCTTATCGACAATCTCATCATACCTTTCTCTCTCAAGATCATAGTCAGTCAGTGCCTTGAGATTAACTGGGCCAAGCGCCTCAAGCTCTCTCTCAAAGCCCTTGATCTTATCATCAAACTCATCAATTTCCTTGTAGGTGAGTTCCCTCTCCTTAGCTCGTTTGGCCAGTTCCTCGTTGGAGTTGGACAACTCGTTTAGCTCAGCAGTGAGCCCCACAACGTCAGTCTCGAGCCGTGATAGTTCAGTCTGCAAACGATATACTGCCTTCTCGTTTCCAGTCTGCTCTTCTCTTATCTCCTCATGCCGCAGCCTAAGGTTTCGAAGTTTTTCTTTCAGTTCAAGTTGACGTACGCGTTTGTCTTTTACTGTATCTTCAATCTTCGCTCTCTCAGCCTTGAGATTGAGAAAGTCCTTCTCTTTAGTTGCCAGTTGTTCCTCTAGGAGTTTCACTTCTTCCTCCTGGCTTGGCATGACGGTGCTGAGTGACTGGAGACGGTGTTCGAGCTCCACGAGTTTTGGTTTTAGTCTCTCATCCATTGCTACCTTGAGAGAGGTCATCTCGCCAGTGAGGGCCTCACGCTCATTGTTGTGATGCTTTAGCACTTCTTTCAAGTCCTTCAGATACTGGCTCATCTTGGCTGTGTCTGTTTTTGCAAGAGCCTCATTGGCATCGTCACGTTGCTCTCTTACTGTCTCTCTTTGCGCAGTGAGCTCCTCATCTCTTTCTCTCAAGCTCTCAATCTGTTTCTCCAGTTCGCCTGTCGTACGCTGCGCTTTGCTAATCTTCTCCTTCAGCAGACTAATTCTGTTCTCCTTCTCCTCTAGTCGTTCCTCAAGCCCCTCTAGATCTAGTTTTGCTCGATAGTTGCTCTTAGAGAGGTCTTGAATCTCGAGATCTAGCTTGCCCTTCTCGGCGCGGAGTTGCTCTTGTTGTGCAGCAAGTCCAGACAGTATTCCTTCCAGGCCTTTGAGTTTCTTCTCTATCTCGGGACTCCTGTCTTCAACTTGAAGAGACAATCCAGTTGTTCCTCTGTAGTAGTGTCCACCCGTGATTAGACCCGATCTCTCTACTAAATCGCCTTCTAGAGATACTGACCTGAATCCCTTGAATCCCATCGCCTTTGCAGTCTCGAAGTCTTCGGTGACTAAGGTGTCTGAGAAAACGAATTCGAATGCCGGACGCATCTTGGAGTCAAAGGTGACAAGGTCTATTGCAAGACCTATCACTCCTCTACCACTGGGCGCTTTCTTGGGTCGTTTTGTGCTAATCTTGTTGAGTGGAATGAAAGAGGCGCGTCCTACCTTTTCGATCTTGAGGACATTCACGCATTTCGTAGCAACATCATCGTCGTCCACAACGATGTGAGAGAGTCTGTTGCCGCCAGCAATCTCCATGGCCACGGCGTACTCGGGATCAATCTTCCCGAGCTCAGCTACTGTGCCATATATTCCCTCAATTGTCCCAGTATCACGTAGTTCCAATATCCTGCCAATGGCGCGCCTTCTCTTCATGAAAGCCTCTTCCGCCTCCTTCAGGGCATCCTGCCTAGCTTGGACGCGGATCAATTCTTCTCTTGTGTCCTTCACGATCTTTGTTGACTCAGACACCTCTGCATCCACAGTTCTCAGTCGGCTCTCAATTCCCTCGACTTCGTTTCGCTTACCTTCCTCGATTCCCTCCGATTCTTGGAGTTTCTCTCTTCTAGCGGGAATGATCTCTCGAAGCTCTGAGACCTCCTCTTCTGTCTTGGCAAGCAGTTCGTTGGAATCACGCAACTCCTCGTATATCATTCCGAGTTCCTTGCTATCGGTCTTGATTGCCGAACGAACCTCGGAGACTCCCTCGTCAAGCGACCTCATCTGGTTGTTGAGGTCCTGGAGTCGCTGGGTCAACTCGAAGGTATCAGCCTGCTCTTTCTCAATACGTTCCTCAAGAGCGGCCATCTTGTTCTTGCAGCTTTCAATCTCACCATCGAGTCTGGTAAGCTCCTGGCTCTTCTCATCCATCAGGGAGTCGGAACCACTGACTTGCTCCTGAATCGATTGAATCTCTATCTCAATGGACTCCGTTTCTTTCGACCTCTTTTCTAGCTCGGCTCTTGCTCGCTCGAGGTTACTGTTTGCATGGTCTACAGCAGCTGACACAACTCCATACTGCTCCGAGATTCTAGCGGAGTCTCCACCCGTTATCTGGTCAATCTCGGTGTCTATTCCCTCGATCTCACTGTCTGTGGTTTCGGTTGCCTGCTCTACCTCTACAAGCTCTCTGCTCAGCTTCTCTGCTTCTTCTGCTCTCTCCGCCAATGTCTCGTGGATGGTCTCAATTCTACTTCTTCCCTTTATGGCACGCCAAGCTACACTATCAACCCGGACCTGCTTTATCTGATCGTGAAGCTTTTGATGGCGAACAGCATCCCCCCTCTCCTCCTCAAGCTTCTCCAGCTGGCGACGTCTCTCCTGAAGCTGCATATCGACCTTACCAAGGTTCGATTCACTCTCTGCCAACTTCTTCATGGCACGTTCTTTCTGCTCGTCATAGGCAGAAATCCCTGCTATGTCCTCAATCAACTTACGACGATCATTGGGACTTACTTTCACAATCTGTGCTATCTCCCCTTGGAGAACCAGATTGTATCCATTTGGATCCACTCCGATTGCACCCAATATGTCAAGAACGGCGGTCCTTGTCACAACCTTGCCGTTGATGCGGCAGGTTGACTTCCCATTATCGTCCAGTTCTCTCTCTATGACGACTCTGTCCGCCTCTATCTGCAACCCCCTGTCTCTATTGTCAAAATGAATCTCAACATGTGCAGACTTGGCTTTCGGCGGCATGTCTGGCTTTGGGGGAGAATAGAGAAGGTCCGAGAAAACATTTGCCCGAAGAGTCTTTGCGCTGAGCTGGCCGAGCACGAAGAGAACTGCATCAACAACATTGGATTTGCCCGAACCATTGGGGCCAACTATGCATGTGAAGCCAGGATTCAATCTGATTGTCACATTGTCTCGGCCGAATGACTTGAAGCCCTTACATACAAGCTTGTCAATGTGGACCAAGACGCTCCCTTCCCGGCTCTGCATATATGTTACACATAAGGCGTGTCGACTGTGACTTCTCGGTACTACAGTGGCCTAAATACGCTTGGTACTACCTTGGTATTACCTCGAGCATAATCAGATATGCCGTTGTGTATCTTCGACTAACTGGGGTTCGCAAAAAAAGGTAACTCTGTGTACGATTAGTGTTGGAAGCTAGCCTATCATCGAAACCAAGGCACGTTTGAGTGCCATCCTGACAAGGCCCATCGACTCGCGTGCGCCCTCTCCTGCAATCCCTGCCAACACTAGTTTCACATCCCCTAGGATTGCAATGAAGCCTTTGTCAGTGGCAATTGTGACTTCCTTCAATCCCCCCTTGTCAAGTCCACTTGCAAGCTGAGATGAATTGGCCGCAATCTTGACAGAAAGGTCTGCAATGTCGGAGTATTTGATTCCCCCAGTTATGGTATGACCGAAGATTACCTTCCCCTTTGCATCACAAACCACGATGCCTTGTAAGTCCTCATTCGCCGCCATCGTATCGGCAATAACTTGCTCAATCTTCTTCTGATCAACCACTTGATACATCCTCCGTGGATGAACTTGCACGCTATCAGACGTGTGAAGCTGTCGTGTTTATATCTTATGTGTAAGTACTTTGTCCGTTTTATAGCTCCATGAGAGCATAGGCGTAGCTGAGTTTTTATCCACAAAAGTGAACCATGCCCCAAGACTTTTGGAGTCGGTTATGAATGCCCATGCTGAGAACTAGTTCGGAGGCCTTTCCGGCCTCCAAGAAGGTCCTGGGAGACCTTCCATACGTCTTGCGTGTCGAGTTTGGAGACCTAGCGCGTGACGTAACCAAGATTGTCGGCAAGCCAATTGCTTGCCAGAAATGCAACGGCTTTCTTCTCAGTGTAGACCAGATAAAGGACGACGACAAGGTTGGAAAACACTTTGTCTGTCCTTTCTGCGGAACACTGAACGTTATAGAAGGCGAGATTGTTGTAGCAGGTGATGATACAGACTTTGTGGTCGAAACGCCACCTGAGAGAACCGAGACCGACACGGACGTCATCTCGGTGGGAGGTAGGTCCTTCTTGGGACTGATTGATGTCTCTGGGTCGATGGCTGGAGCGAATCTTGCCGCTGTGAAGCGTAGTCTGAACACATCCATTGACAGCCTAGCCGCAAACGCACCTAACACGATGTTTGGTCTCATAGAGTTCGAGAGTTCGGTTCTGTGCAGGAATCTCGAAACCGGTGAACCCATAGAACTCCCTCGAGAGTCTTTCATGAGCATTGAGAGTATCACAGACGCAACGAAACGTCTACTGGACAAGATCAAGCTGGTTCCGGTCGGTGAGAATGCTGACAATCTGAAGAAGCATGTTTCAGCCCTCAGAGACCAGGGGGGAACAGCTCTAGGTCCTGCTGCTGCTATGGCATACGTCATTGCCAAGCATAGGAACGTGGGCCGAATAGTGCTTCTCACTGATGGACTTGCAAATGAGGGGATTGGCGCCCTTGAAGGTTACCAGGTCACTCCTGCAGGCAGTTTCTATGAAGACCTTGGGGATAAGTTCAGGGAACTCGGTGCCGCTGTTGATGTTGTTGGCATTGCCTCTGGTGCTGGAATGGAACTCAAGACCTTGGGTCTAATGCCTGAGGCCACAGGAGGCACAATGTACTACGTCACTCCCAACGAGCTTGATCGGAGCCTTTCTGAGCTAGCTGGCGCTGAACTGCTGGGTCGTGATGTTGAGGTGAAACTGATCACGCCCGCTGGCGTGCGACTCAAAGATGCCTCAGGAGCCTCCAGAGCCGTTCTTGATGAGCTGAGGAAGAAGGGCGGTGGCAAGATTGGAGTGGTAGGAGAGGACCACGAGCTCTACTTCGAGATTGAACCCGAGAAGCAGATCAAGGATAAAGAGGTTCCAATCCAGGTTCAGGTGGCCTATACTGATGAGGAAGGTGCCAGAAGAGTCCGTGCTGTTACGACGAAGCTACGAGTATCTGAGAAGGAGGATGAGATCATGAAGACCCTCGACCCCACCGTTGGTGCAACCTTTGTCACCCAGAAGGCTGGGGAGGATGCAATCAGGGGAGAGAGGGCCAAGGGCAAGAAGCGTCTCGAGTCCTTCCGTTCTGCTATGAAGGCACGAACAAAAGCCGCACCTAGAGCTGTGCAGACAATGCTTGAGAAAGCCGACCGTGCTCTAGAACGAGAGGAAGAGGAACTTGAGGTTCAGGAGGCACGGATGGCCGCCGCTCCGGCAAGAGGTGCAGCCCCATCTGCCGCCGCTGACATGTCTGCTGTAGAGAATCTGGCGCAGATGAAGAGGAGCTCAAAGAAGATCTTTGATGACGAAGATGAGGAATAATCTAACACACGAGTGACGTTGACCAGACCAGCGTCACTCCGCTTCTATTCTGGTACTGAACTTCCGAGTGAAATGCGCAATCTTTTGCGCAAACGAGCTGTTTTGAGATGAGAACATCATCAATAGTCTAAAATACCCAACTGCGGCGTTAGGAGTTGTCAAATGCAGATTTGACTGCAGCGGAGACTCTACGTTGATAAGCCAAGAGCGCCTCAAGGGTATCATCGACCGACTCAAGACGCAGGAAGGTGTTCGTGGGGTCGTTGTGACCACCATGGAGGGGTTGCCTCTGAGTAGCGATCTTGATCAAGAAACCACTGAGAATGTCGCTGCAATCATAACCTCTCTCGTAGGAAAGGCACTGGACACCGTGCGGCTCCTGCGCGAGGGTTCGTTGTCCTTCCTCACGCTGGACACAACACAAGGTCAAATAAACATCGCACCGGAAGAAAAAGAGGGCCTGATATTAGTGGTCCTCAAGTAGAACTACTGTTAAGGGGTTGAAACCATGAGCGATCCAAAAGCGTTCGATAAGATCCTCACCGACATCATTCGCCAGGACAAACATATCAAGAAGGTCATCCTGGTAGACAAGACTGGCTTGACCATAGCCAATGTGAGCAAGCTCTCGTATTATCCTGTGGATGTTGATTCCATCGGCGCGATTGCAAGCGCAGTGTTCTGTGCCAGTGAGGAGCAGGGCAAGAACCTCCAGATTGGTGAGCTGGAGATTGTGACCTCTGAGTTCTCAGAGGGTAAGATATTCGCATCCGCCTGTGGGAAGGGTGTGCTCTGTGTGGTATCTGACCCTGAGGTCAACATCGGTATGGTCCGCTTGGTCATGAAGAAGCAGGGCGTACAACTCGCCGACGAGCTGGACAAGTTCTTGGCAGTCGAGCCTCTCACTCCCTCGGACAAAGACAAGGAAATTGATGAGGAAGATCTCAAGTCTGCCCTAGCAGAGCTTGAGAGAGTCTAGTTCGGGCACAATTCTCCCCAATTGGCCCGAATTGTGCCACAAAGGCTTTTATGAGACCACACTTTTAACACATCAACCCCCGAAGCAGGGCCTCTATCTAGGGACCAGAAGAGCAGCAGCGACGTACTGAGGTGAACAGTGATTCGAAAAGACGACAAAGGGCGCATCCATCTGAAGTTGGTCTTCTATGGACCGTCTCTTGGAGGTAAGACGACTGCACTTCGATGGCTCTATGGAAAGGTCGAGGGTCTTCAGAAGGGCGAGTTCACTGCTATTGAGGATGAGACTAACCGCACACTGTTCTTTGATTACGTACCAATGAGCGCAGGAGGGCGCGTTCTGTTCGATGTCTTCACAGTGGCAGGACAGAAACGTCACCGACACCAGAGAAAGGTTGTACTTCAGGGGACTGATGGAATACTGTTTGTCGCAGACTCATCACCTGATCAGAGAGATGAGAACACTGAGAGCTTCGAGGAGCTGAAGTTGTTCCTGGGTGACGCCTTGGGGCGTGAGATTCCCATTGTCGTCATGTTGAACAAGCGTGACCTACCGAACAGGATGTCGCGCGATGAGATGCTCGACCTGCTTGGTCTTGGTGGTAATGTGCCAATCTACGAGACCATTGCAGTACAGGGCGTAGGAGTTAAGAGGGCGTTCCAAGCCATAGCGCGAGAAGTTATCTTGAAGAGAATGTACAAGTGATATTGACAGGTGAGGTTGATGTCAGAGACCCGCGGAGACACTTTGGAGGGCGTCCTTAACGAACTGCAGGGGAGCATTCCTGAGATTGAGGCCTGTGCAATAGTCAGCGTCGAAGGACTCCCAATTGTGTCGGCCTTGCCAACTGATGTCGATGAAGCAAAGGTCGCAGCGATGACAGCTGCCATGTTGACTCTTGGAGAGAAAGCTGCAATAGAGCTTGGAAAGGGCAACCTAGAGCAGGTCAACATTAAGGGTGTAGATGGCTGGTTGCTCGTGATTCAAGCCGGAATGAATGCCTGTCTCACCGTTTCCACAACGGCCAGTGCCAAGCTTGGCATGGTCTTTCTTGAGATGAAGAGAGCGGCTGAGAAAGTATCCCAGATGATCTAGTGCATTACTTGCCCCAGCATCAAGGCTATTAGGGTGCGCCATTTGCCCCAGAGTGAAATAGGAAGTGCAACTGATTGAACCTGACTGGTCCTGTATACAGACTGTACGAGTACGTCTTGCATAGGCAGTTGCACAAAGACCAAGCTCCCCGTCACGTAGGGATTATTCTCGATGGTAACCGGCGCTATGCTAGACAGCATGGTCTTGAAGTGCCTTGGTTCGGACATCACAAGGGTGCCCAGAAGGTGATGGATGTACTCAGAATTCTATGGGAGGCAGGAGTCAAGGTCTGTACACTCTACGCATTCTCGATCGAGAACTTCGAGCGGAATCGCGACGAAGTAGAAGAGATCATGGCCATTGCCAAGGAGAAATTCAGCGAGGTTGTGGGAAACCCTGATGTCCACAAGCACAAGGTCCGAATTCAAGCAATTGGTCGAGTCGATTTGCTGCCAGAGGAAGTCCAACTGGCAATTGCACAGGCAGAGGCGGAAACTGAGAACTACAGTGACCACATCCTGAATGTGGCAATAGGGTACTCCGGCAGAGCGGAGCTGGTGGATGCTGTACAGGCAATCGGTGAGAAGATTCGAAACGGTGAGCTGGACCCATCAGCCGTTGATGAGGAACTGATTGAAACCCACTTGTATACGAACGGGGTCCCTGATCCTGACTTGATCATCCGAACATCAGGCGAGGAACGACTCTCCGGTTTCCTTCTATGGCAGTCCGCCTATTCCGAGCTATACTTCGCCCAGATTTATTGGCCGGCTGTAAGAAGAATAGACATCTGGCGTGCCCTGCGTTCCTATGAGCGTCGCTCACGACGATTCGGCAAATGATTAAGGGAGCTGGTAGGTAATCATTCTAGAGAACTTGAGAGCCGGTGACACAGTCTTTTATATTGGCAAAGCATGTCATCGAGTTTGTTCAGGAGATCTTAGCGTTGGCCAGAAAGCCAATTGATGTTTACCGCGGTCTTATTCAGGCGCACATATCCGCGGAGATTGCCCCTCACATCGATTCAGTCGTAGAGAGGTACTCTGACCATGAGTTTGCTGAACTGAAGCTTTCACATCACTTGAAGAGATTCATCGAGATCTGGTCACGACATGTCGCATACCTGAACTACCGCGATTCCATTGACATACCAGATCTCACTGCGGCCATTGATCTGCTGGACTATTTCACATCCACTACAAAGTGGTGGGCCCTGTCTAGAGATGAACCAGGACTTGTACTCAGACCTGCGTCCAGAGACCCTCGCAACTTCCTCAAATCTCTGCCTCTGATTAGCATCGGACAAGGCGCCTCGGGAAGGGCATCCGGAGCGGCGGAGAAGCTGTCGGGTTTTCTGAAAGAACACAGACTTGGGTCGACGGAAGCAATCATAGATCTACGTCAACACATAGTCTCAGTCTGGCTACTTCTCAGCGCATTTGTGTGCAAGAGTCAGGGGCGTAGTACTACCGAGGAAGAAGACTTCGAGGTAGCCTATGACATAGCAAGAGTACTGTTCTTCTACACCCCTCCAGAGGACTTCTTGGCGCTTACTGCATTGCGTCAGATCGCTACGAATCCAACCCTGTCAAAGGCTGCTGAGATCAATTTCGCTCGTGGCTTCGACCGCAAACTCGACTCGTCACTCGCTGCAAGACTGGAACGGTCTCACGGAGAGTATCTTGCCAATATCGCCAAGGTGACACCAAGTGCATCTCGGAACATACTGACCAACTCACTCAGGCTCCTGGCACAGCTTCAAGCAGTGAAACTGGGCATGAGCCGTATAGAGGCCGATGAGTATGAGTCCGTGATTGTAGGAGCTATGAGCTTTCTAGACAAGATTGATGTTCCTTCTGCTCTTTTTCATGAACAGTCCAAGGTCGTTGAACTCTTCAAGAGCCTGCAGCCTGAGGAAGGTGTGGAGGAGAAAATGGCACTCATGCGGCGGAGAATCGAAGGACTATTGGTCGATTCAACCGGTAATAGGGACTTCTTGCTACAGTTCACAAAGCTGATTCCCAGAATCACGGCTCTTCTCCTGCTTCTTGCGGGTGGTACAAAGACCCAACCAAGAGAGCGATTGACCGATTCTGATGTGAAGAGAGCTCTAATCCTCCTCAATAGGCTTCTCAATGAGTAGAACTCTGTTCTATTCAGGGCCTTCAATCAGTATCCTAGCATCCACTACAAGAACACCTTTGCCCTTCTCGTAGAGGAACACTGGATTGCAGTCTAGCTCCGTGATTTCCGGGTTCTCCTCCACCATCTTAGAAACGGCCATAATCACATCAACTAAGGCATCCACATCCCGTGGAGCCTCGCCGCGTACGCCATCCAGAATCTTTGCAGCCTTGATCTCTCGGATCATCTCTCGTGCATCAATCTCCGCCAGCGGTATCAAACGAAATGTCACATCTTTCAATACCTCGACAAAGATGCCGCCAAGACCAAACATCAGAGCAGGACCAAACTGAGGGTCTCGCGTGACACCCACAATGACCTCGGTTCCCATGTCGGCAAAGTCAGAAATGAAAACGCCTTTGCTCAAATCCACCTTGGTTCCCTTCTCTTTGCCGTATGCCTTTGCATTGTCCATAATCTCCGCAAAGGCCTCTTTCACTTCGTCGGCATTCTTCAGGTTGATTTTGACTCCTCCAGCATCAGACTTGTGAAGAACGTCCTTGGAGAGAATCTTCAGAACTACGGGAAAGCCAATCTTCTCTGATTTCTTCACTGCCTCTTCAGCTGTCGTCGCTGTTTCATAGGGTGGAATGGGAATCCCGTATGCCTTCATTATGTCCTTTGCCTCATGTTCGAGGACGAAGGTCCGACCCTCGTCGCGGGCTGTCTTGAATATCTTCTTGGCAGCTTTCATCCTTCTTCAGACCTCTTAGCTCTGCTGACTCGTTCGCCTTATTTATGGTTTCAGGACATTGACGGTCTTTTTGAACCTGCCTCTGCATTTCTTCCGTTGTGTATGGTGTTGACTTCTGCTACCATTACTCAATTCCTCCCACTTGATACGCCGCATATCGCAATCCTAATAGCAGCACTTAGAATGCGTAGACTGAGGCACAGACTTGGGATTCGACATTCTCTCCGACGGCAAGACCATCCTAGAGGCATCAAGCTCTCAGCTAGAAGAGTTGATGCAGACCGCTTTCGAAAGCAGGCGGAATGTCTTCGGAGATGACTTGCTGTGCTATAGTCCCACAGCATATCCGTACAAGATAGCTGATCACAAGCAATCGAGCCCTCACAACTTCATCTCCATCAGTGTTACTGGCACTGCCTGCTCGTTAGGTTGTGACCATTGTGATGGGCACTTACTAAGAGGGATGATTCCCGCCGTCACACCAGAAGAGCTAGTTCGGAAATGTCAGGAGGCAAAGATGCGCGGGGCCGAAGGAGTTCTGATTAGCGGGGGCTCCGACTCGAAAGGTCATGTACCTCTAGACCGGTTTGGAGAAGCCATCAAGACAGTGAAGACTGAGCTGGACCTGAAGGTTGTGATTCACACTGGTCTTGTGAGTGTGAAAACGGCCGAATTGCTACAGGAAGCATCGATTGATGCGGCCATGCTGGACATCATTGGTGATGAACAGGTGGCCGAGAATGTCTATCACATCGAAGACGGCCCAAGCAGAATGAATGCCTCTCTCAGTCTTCTTCGAGATGCTGATATTCCGACTGTCCCGCATGTATTGGTGGGCATAAACTATGGGAAGATTGGTGGGGAGCTAGAAGCACTGCAGATGATTGCGGACAATAATCCCGCAGCCGTCGTCGTGATTGCACTGAATCCAGTAAGAAAGACGCCGATGGAGTCCGTCAGCCCACCTTCTCCAGAAACGATTGGAAGAATCATGACTATTGCACGTCGTGGAATGGAGAAGACTCCTTTACTCCTTGGCTGTGCACGTCCGATGGGTCAGCACAAGATAGACTCTGACAAGAATGCAGTGATGAGTGGAGCAAACGGGATTGCATACGTAAGCCAGGAGGGCGTTGATTTCGCAAGAGATCGCGGACTCAAACCGGTCTTCATGGATGTGTGCTGTAGTCTCGCCTATCAGATTTTCCAATAGATGCCGTTCGAGTGATGTATCCCACAGTTTCATAGCCCAAGTCGAGGAGCCATAGTCCGATTGCACTTGGCAGAAAGGCAGTCCAAATCACTGCAAGGATGAGCACAGACAGCTTCAGAGTGAACCTGAAACGAAAGAAGCCATTGACCCAACGACCTCCATTGCTCTCTGCCCAATCATTTCCTCGCTCATCAAGAACCGCTGCCACAAGAAGGGTCCCTAGAATGACGAACCAGTCAAGCCAGCTTGTGATAATCGGAACTCCAATCACAAATAGTACGACGCCAATCAGTACGAATCCTACTAGAAACTGCGGTCTATTCACCTTACCAGATAGAGCCACTCCGATTACTATCGCTACCATCAGCACAAGATCCAACTCAGATACAGTCATGACTAGTCCGAATAATAGACCAGACAAAGCCAGCGGTACTAGTGCAATAATCGGCTTATCGAACTCATCTAACAGATCGTCTCCAAGCTTGAGTGTGAAACCCGCCAGACAATATGCACCATAGTAGAAGACCCACTCAAGCATTGATGTTCTCCTCCCAGAAGGCCATAGGGCCTCTCTGCTCATCGTGGTAAGTCACTGGTAGTGGCTCCTCAGTCTAACTATGACTCGTCGCTGGACATTTCTGCCCTCGGATAGCCAATTGCATCATCGGAGCCTTGTCTGACTCACTTGAATCTCAGATAAAAGTTGGTGCCGCTCTACAGAATCTCCACAGGTGTCCCGATGGCTTGACCCGGGAGATTTGTGCGGAACTTGGCACGGACTGCTCCACCATTTCCGTGAGGGCCAAGTACTTTCCCCAGGAACTCACGTCCCGTGTCAGAAGTCCAGCGTACCTTCCTTCCCACAAGTGCCGAGGCCTCTGCTCTAGTCTTGACATCGTTGAACAGAAGAAGCACTTGGTTAGGATGCTGCAGGTGTTTGCCTCTTCGGTAGCTTGTGACGACGCCTTGCAGACCCTTCTTAACACCCTTCTTAGACACCTGTGGTTCCTCCTCGGAAATTCTCGTTGACGCCCTTTGTACGCAATATAAGAGTTGCTGAATATCCCCGGTTCCTGGACTCACTCAATCTCTGGCCCACCCTTGGGTGGGGCCGTATCTGTTGTTTCCGCAATGTGGCTCTCTATGCGGTCCACAATCTTCTTGCTTTTCTCCATTAGCACATCACGTACTGACCACCCCATCGAGTCCTCACGGAGAGTGATCTTGAACAAAGCGAACCATATTCGACCATCTGCGTACGCTCCTGCTTGGTAAAGTTCGTCCACCATCTCTCGTACAAGCCCAATCTTATCTTCTGTACTCCTGAGCCTACTGAGTATGTTCTCTTCACGCTCCACGATTCCCTTCACTCTCCAAGACATCTGGAGTGAGGTCAATGTAGAGATTATGACTACAAACAGGATAACTGGAGATAGAGGGAGAAGCAGATTGAGTATTCCCGCAGACGCGATGATTCCTATTATAGACGAAATGAGAAACGTTTCGAAGAGAACTGTTTCCAGGAGCGCATTTCGTAGCTTGGTCACACGCCATGAGTAGTAACGAGAGAGTGCAGAACTTGGACGACGGAAGTTGCTAATATCGTCTAGGAAGTTGTTTCGACCTTTTCGCACAATGTAGGTCAGAACTCCTTGAAAGAAGAGTGCATTCGTGATGACCACGAAGGAGTAGACCTGAACAACACTCTGCATAGTGTAGTGAACTCCTATGATTGTTTAAAAGGTATTGAAGTGCGCGCAAGTGAATTACTTTCACCTCTCCCTCTACAACTATCCAGTTCTTCGGAACCCACCACCACAGGCCGAAATGCTGAACCAAGCTTGCGCTCATAATAGTCATACTCGATTCGTTTTGGGCTATGCGGGTCTGAGTCAAGCCCTCCCGGAAATGGCTCGGGCCCGCATTTTTCCCTCTTCTACCAGAATACTTCTGACCCTCTCAGTCTTTTTGAACTCGTACTTCCGTATGACTTATCTCGATGCCTCAAGCTCCCGCTGTCCGTGGCTGCAATGAAATCTGTTCACCACATAGACCCTACAAGTGTTGTATCTATCAGTGGACTCCTAGAGGCCATGAAAGATGTTGGAGTCCTTGGAGCGGGGCGACTTGGAAGAGCAGCATCCATAGTTGCACGAATGTTCGATGATTCGGACTGTTTCAAGTTTCTGTCACTTTCTGGACCCATGATTCCAGGTGGCCTACGCAGACTCATCAGTCACTTGGTGGGTCTGGGGAAGGTGAACGCAATAGTAACAAGCGGTGCGAATATCGTTCACGACTTGGTGGAGGCATACGGTGGCAGACACCATCGGGTCTCTAGCGACAGAGATGATCACCAACTGAGAGAGGCAGGGATGGGTCGAATTGCTGACCTCTATGTTGAAGAGAAGCACTTCGAAACACTTGAGAAGAGAGTCTATGAGTTTCTGGACGCTCTGCCCGAGGAACAGATGACAGCTCTGGCGCCCAGCGAGTTCCTGGCGAAGCTTGGGCACACCTTGACCGACAAGGAGTCCGTAATGTTTCAGGCGGCCCACAACAACGTCCCAATATTCTCGCCCGGGCTCATGGACTCAATGCTAGGGCTTCACATGTATACATACAGCACAATGAAACAGTTCAGTCTCGACTTTGTGAAGGATCTCAGGATCCTCGGCGAAATCGTGACTGAGGCAAAGAGAACAGGGGCCATCATGCTTGGTGGAGGACTCACCAAGCATTTCACAATGGGGTCCACGATTCTCAGAGGCGGCCTTGATGTGGCGGTTCAAGTCACACTTGACCGGCCTGAAGGTGGCAGCCTTGGTGGTGCCCCGCTTGTGGAAGGGGTCTCTTGGCAGAAGATGCAGACCGATGCCATGTTTGAAACAGTCATTGGCGATGCGACCATCATTTTCCCAATGCTGGTTATTGGAGCACTTGATAGTCTGAAGGGCTAGGAGTCTGCAGTCCGTACCTAGGACTGAACTACGAGCGGGCCATTATGATTAGCCCAACTAGCATGATGAGTGCACCAATGTATGATGAGTGCACCAATGTATAGATGCTCCAGATGAAAGGTTCCAATCATTATCGGGGGAAACTCTGGTAGCCAGTGTAGCCAGTCTGTTCCAGCTACAAAATCATGAAGGTCATCAACAAAGATTGCAGCTCCAATGATTAGTATTAGGGCGCCAGCTGCGAGCCTGCCGCTGCTTCTCGGAATATTCGTCACACTCCTCTGTCACCACTCTAGACGATGGTGCATGCAAAATGAAGCAGCTTGTAGGCTATCAATGATTGCATTCCTGTCAGGGCTGGAGTCAAGGCGAACACTTATCTCTTTCTCCAGTCAACAATAGTTAACTGGCATATTGAGAGGCTGGTTTGAATGACAGACAAGTATCCAGTTCCATACAGCAAGGATTCAGTGTATTTCCAGTATGATGTCAAGGATTTCAGTCGAGCAAAGAGATTCTACGAGGAAGTACTGGGATTCGAGAAGACATGGGACGGCGGCGAGGAAGTCGGCTGGGCTGAGTTTGATTTGCCCATAACTGGTGCAAAGTTGGGACTCAACCTCAAAGAAGAGGGCGAACTAGATCGGGGCTCAGGAACTCTGACGCTTGTAGTAGACGACTTAGATGTGACCAAGAAGTACCTGGGTAGCAAGGGAGTCGATGCAACTCAAATCGTGGATATCCCAGATATGGTGTCATACTTCAATATCGAGGACAGTGAGGGTAACCCGATTCAGGTTGTATCTGCCCCAAGAGTCAAGACCGACAAATAGAGCCATACGACCATACGAAGCAGGGGTCCAACCTCTGCTCGGGCCACTCAGAGTTTCTTCATCACCTTTTGAGGGGATGTTTGACTAACCGTCAGCCTCCTTGAGGCCAGAACTCGAGTAGACGACTCCCTCTAATCTTCCCTCCAGAGCAGGCCATAGTACGCACATCGTCCGATTGAAGGTCTTATATCCAAGCATCCACAGAGTATTCGAGGTTCAAGAGGTGTTTTTGTTGAACATTCAGGCTCTGCTGGAAACCCTGAGTCTATTCATCAGAGACCGGGAAGCAGTCTACAAGAGCATCCAGGAGGAGAAGAATCTCAAGGAGTATTTCATCGCTTCGACCATTGCCACCCTGCTGTTTGGTGCAGTATACGGTGTTGTGATGGGTTTCTACGCCGGCGGACTTCAGATTCTCTATGACGCCATCAAGATACCTCTACTTCTCCTCGTGTCACTCTATGTTTCATTGCCGACCTACTACGTGCTTAACGGCATACTTGGGGGCGATCTGAGTCTTAGGCAGCTCACAGTATTGTTCATGGTAAGCATCAGCCTTCTCACAATGATGCTCATGGCCTTCTTTCCAGTGACTCTCTTCTTCACCTTGACAACCCCCGAACGTACGTTCGCGACATATGGCTTCACAGTGCTGCTCAACGTACTGTTCTTCGGGATATCAGGGCTAACTGCAGTCAGCTATCTGCTTCAGGGCTTTAGCCGAATTCACGGGGAGAACAAACGTTGGGTACTAGCCATGGTCATTGGCAGCTTTGTGCTTGCGTTTGTGGGAACACAGCTTGCGTGGGTCCTTCGGCCCTACTTCCATGTATCGGAAGCGTTCATTGCACCGCCAAGCGGCAATTTCTACATTGCGCTGTTCGAATTGATTGTGCGGCTGCTACGTGGTTGGTGAGTCTATCGACTGCTAGCAAGTGTACCTGTGAGATTGCAGCTTGACTTGATGATTGATGCAGAGTAGAGAATCAAGGCCCGTGCTGCTCCATGGTGTCCCCCCCTCATCCTATGGTTGCGATAGCTTAATACGCGCATCCTGAGCAATTCTCAGGGAGTTGCATCGTTGCCCTTCTGTTCTTGGTGCGGCAGTCAAGTGAGCGAATCAGCAGAGATTGTCTATCGAAAGGCCCAGGGGAGATACCCTCTGCTTTGCGAATCCTGCATGCTATGGGAGATGGACAGAAGGTCATCAGAACGCTTTGCTTGCGTACGCTGCGGCGGTGAGATTGATTTCCTACGTCGTTTTGCCATCAGGAGAATGGAAGAAGAGGGAATCAGCCCACAGCAGCTATGTCTTGATTGCCTGAGAAGACAGCTTGATGTCGTAGTGGCTGATCCACACAGGTCTCCGAAGGAAGCAATGACTCAGGTCCTACTCTTAGATGATTGGCTCAAGGAAAAATGGCCATCCCCTTTCAGGCAGGACTTCAACGTTCTTTGTCCATGGTGTCTTGCGTTTCTTTCATTTGAGAAGATATCAAGGCTTAGAAAGGGGGAATTGGTTAGTTGCGACGACTGTGGGACTACGTTGACATCAGACATCATCTAGTGCTTCCACATAGAGTATAGACAAGCAGGCAAAGACGTAGCACCCCGGCTTGGGATCCTACCGTGAGATTGGAACCCGATTCCATACGGCCTCACTCAGAATACCAGAAGTCATGCCATAATCCTTTTATTCGAACTTCAGGGCGTGACGATGAGTCTGGGTACTCAAGACCATATTTGATAGGTGAAACTAAATGGGAAAGCGACCCGGTCACTGTTATCGAGAGGCTGATAGGCCGCCATTTGTTAGGAAGCGGTACATCCATCGTCAACCAGCTAGTAGGATAGTCAGCTTTGACATGGGTGACACCGGCGGCGACTTCGAGGTAGAACTCTCGTTAGTTGGTCTTGAGAGGTGCCAGATTCGTCATCAGGCCTTGGAGGCAGCCCGTATCGCCTCGAACCGGCACATGACCAAGACTGTCGGCAGGAAGAACTACCATCTTCGAATACGCGTCAAGCCGTACCACTATCTTCGTGAGAACAAGATGATCTCAGGTGCCGGTGCAGACCGTGTTCAGGATGGTATGCGAAAAGCCTTCGGCAAAGTCATAGGAGTGGCTGCAAGAGTGAGCCCGAACCAGCCGCTGATTACTATCAGAACTGACAGAGCATACATTCAGCAGGCAATGAGGGCTCTGAAGAAAGCTGCGCCCAAGATGCCAACCCCATGCAAGATTAACTTTGATAAGATTGACCCAGAGCTGAAGAAGAAGCTTGGATATGGTTCCTAGTTTCCCCCACTCAGTGTGTACTAGAACATTCGATATCCATCAAGGCGAATCTAGGATGAAATGTCTGACAGTACTGTCATCACTTCGCGCGGTGTCCGGCTATGATCTATGAAGAGAACGTTCCACCTGACATCGAGCTATCCGTGATTGAATCAACCATCCAGACATGCTTCCCTGATGTGAAGAGTCCAGAAGTCCGTTTTCTCTATCATGGGACTCACAATGTCTATGAGGTTAGGGGCAGGTTCATATTCCGATTTCCTAGTACTTTTCTTCCTGCCAAGGAGCGGATTAGACTAGTCCGACGAGAAACTGAGATTCTGAATGGTCTTCAGGACCATATAGCAATCAGAATCCCCTCTCCCCTGTTTGTCGAAGTTGACTCAGAGACCCCCTACATGGGATATCAGAAGATACCTGGCTGCTCACTGACAAGGCATTACTCGGATTTGTCCATTGAGCAACGTCAGAACATCGCAAAACAAGTAGGCGTATTCCTCGGAGAACTTCACGAGCTAGAACTGGCAGCCGTATCACCTGGAACGGAGGACTCGTCTTTTGACATAGAAGATGATCGCAGAGAATGGAGCAAGTTCTATGAGCGAGTCGTGGAGATCACGTATCCGAATTTATCACACGCTCAGAAGCTGTGGACCGACACGCTTTTTCATGACTTCCTAGACCATGATGAGAATTTCCAGTTTGAGCCAGTCTTGGTCCACGGTGACTTTGACACTTCAAACATCCTTGTCGATCCAGAAACCTTCGAAGTGACAGGCATCATTGACTTTGAGGAAACACGCATCTACGACCCCGCAGCAGACTTTCTCTTTCAGAGGGAGGGTTCCGAGTTCATGACCCCGCTACTGAAGACATATCCCAAGGAGATTGATGGCCGACTTCAACAGAGAATGTCATTCCGATATGGAAGGATTCCCTTCGTGTATGTTCTGTCCGGACTTGATCTTGGAATCGATGAAATGGTCCGCTTCGGATATCGGCTACTTGACGAAAGAGTGAGGAAATGGGATCTCTACTCGTCTGTTCTGAGAGAAACTTTCTCTGCTCTACTCAGATGATGACTTCTTCCGGAACACAAGTACATAGCGAAATGCACTGCCTATTTGCCGGTCTAAGACAAGGCCTGCCTCTTTTGCCCACTTCACAACCGTTCGTCTTAGCGGAAAGTCGGGGTCCAACAAGAACTCCGCCTCCGCGAATACTGCACCATCATTCATTAGTCGTATGACTTGGTCCATTGCCTTCACCGGGTCTGGAATCTCTGGCATAACGGCAACTGAGAAGACTGCATCAGCTATACCATCTGCCAGAGGAATCTGCCCCTCCGCATCTGCAAGGACTGGAGTGATGTTCTTGACGCCTTCTCGCTCCATTCTGTTTCTCAGTTTCTCAAGCATTCCCTCTTGGATGTCAACAGCATATACCATACCATCGGGTTGTATTGCATTTGCAACTGCCACAGTGTAGAGGCCAGATCCACACCCTATCTCGACAACTTTCATTCCTGGTCTGGGGTTGATAGCCTCAACGACCATCGATGGTGGCTGAGCCCTGGTCCTGTAGGGGCCTGCTGCAATGGCATTTCCCGCGAAGGCAGGCATTGGAAACTTCCAGAAGTAACGGATTGATCTGACACAGACGCAGACCCAGAGAAACAGAGCTAGAAAGACTAGGAGGACTATTTCTATAATCCAATGAACACCCGGAAACAGAATGTCCTTGGGGGCAATCGGTTCGAGATAGTTGATTAAGTTCAATGCCTTCAACCGGCCTTCTTGACAAGGTTTCTAATCTTTCTGACTACACCTGTTAGCGTTGCGACCTCACGTCCAGTCATGTACGCCCGACCTAAGAGGTTTCTGAAGACTTGTTTTGCAATGGGTCGTCTGTAGTCCTTGATGTCGAGTTCATCAATAACCTCGTCAAAGAACTGGTAGACGATCTCTCTTTCCTCTCGAGTTGCTGGTTTGGCTTCTGTGGGTTCTGGCGGACCTTTGGGTGCATACTTCTTGAACAACTCGTAGAGAGTCACCGCGATGGCGTGACTGAGATTCATGCTCGGATATCCCTTTGCAACCGGTATCGTGAACACAAGATCACAGAGGGCCACTTCTTCATTCGTCAACCCTGCGTCTTCTCTTCCAAAGACCAATGCAACGCGTCCGTCAACAGCCAAGGGGTCCGGCAAGTCGGGCAGTGGTACTGCGGCCCGCGTCACGCTGTGATTCCTTCCTATTCTTGCGGTAGCCGCCCAAGAGGAGTGAATACCATTCAGTGCAGACTCCAAGTCCGGAAAGATCTGGGCCGACTCCAGGATGTCTGAGGCACGTGCCGAGAACATCTGTGCGTAATTGTCGTGTCGAGGGTCATTTCCCACTATCCGGTAGCTCTCCACCCCAAAGTTTGCCAGAACCCTCGCAGCAAATCCCACATTTCCAGGGATCTGAGGTTCAACTAGGACCACCGTGATGTTATTCAGTCCGGATTCTTCTTCAGGTTCGGGCAAACAGCTTTCACCCTACCTGTGCAAGAGCTGAAGTACATCCCCGTCCTCTAGGGGATAATTCAATCCTACCTGTCTTCGCTTTATCTTGTCCTTCTCGCGGTATATCACTGCTGCACGGAACCTCTCAACAAACAGCTCCTTGTGCACCTTTGCTGCAGCGTCTTCCACAATAGAGCCCTCAGGCAAGACAATGGGCTTGTCCTCTCTCTTCTTGCCGGGAATCTTTGTGTATACGCGAAGGATGTCCAAGTGATCGTAGAGTGCCCACGTCATCCCATCCAGATTCTCTCGCTTCTCAGCTGAAACGGGTATGATCTCGAATCGCTCTCCGTACTTCTCCTCGAGTTCCTCGAACCGCCCTTCAGAACCCGGAGCATCTCCCTTGGTGGCGATAATCAACGCTCTTACGTATGCAACACTTGCGTCCATGGCATCGACCAGTTGCTGAAACGTTGCAGGCTTTTGGAAGCGAACGATTACGTTCGAGATCTTGCATGCCTTAAGGTACTCCTTTACCTCTTCTATGTCCCCCTGAAAGTTCTGAGCACCGTAGATCATGTGGCCACCAAGGCCGACTCTCTCAATTCTGACAGATGTCTTCTCCCGGTTAAGCCGTATCCTTGCGCTGTCCAATTCTCCAAGAATGATTGACATCTGGGTTTCTATGTCCTGAGAGAGATCAATGACGAGTGCTATGCAGTCTGTGTTCCGAGCGACTGATAGAGCCTGTCTTCCTATTCCCGACTCGTTGCTTCCTTCAAACAATCCGGGAATTTCCACCAACTGGATGTTGATATCCTCAAGAGTGAGCATTGCTGGTGTGGGCAGCGGTGTAGTGAATGGATAATCTCCGACTTCCAGCTCCGCGTTTGTCACCGCGTTAATCAGGGTGGACTTTCCGCTATTGGTGACGCCAATTAGGCAGACTTGGCCGGCGCCCTCTTTTCTAACAACTCCCTCCTCTGCGCCTCTACCACCTTTGCGAGCTCGTTCCTGTTCACGCTGTTTCTCCAGTTTGGCCTTCAGTTGGGCAAGCTTCTTGCGGTAGTCTCCTACCATACGCTCTGCACCTTTGTGTCTGGGTGCCAGGGACAGGAGTTTCTCAAGTTCTGCTATCCGCTGTACAAGGTCTTCGGTGTCCTCGTAGATTTGCCTCTGCTTATCGAACTCAGGAGATACATTGGTAGGCAATACAGGCCACACCCACACATGATTTCTGTCTTGATGTCCCTTCTGGAGGCTTTCATTATGAAGGTTACTCAAAGCTCACCATGTCATGAGTCTGAACTTAGGTTAATATCTAGAATGAAACGCTCAGGACTCGGCGGTTTCCGCAATATCGTAATGGGGTGTTTCGGGAGCTTCTCCAACATTCCCGCCTTGTCCACTTCATAGATGTAAAGCCCAGGGGGTGCCTGCACAGGCATTTGCTCTGCTGCGGCATCGGCCTGCGCAAGGAATATGCCCGAATCCGACCACAGTGAGAGAAGCTCGACCAAGCCCGTTCTCCTCAGCTCTATTCCATTGTCCATCCGTCTTGCTTCTCCAAGGTGAAGATTGAGCAGCTCCTTGTTCGCTTTCAGTAGGAAGAATGAGATTGAACGTTCATCGGGCGACACCCTCTTCAGTTTCTGTCCTGGGAAGGTCATAACTCGAAGATTCTCTTTTTCGCCGTGCGCGATGCTGACCTCCACATCCCTTCGCAAGTCACCAGAAACGAACAGTCCAACGTTGATGGAGCGGCACGCAACGATTACTTCATGGGCATTCTCGCCTGCCCTAACACTAGTTTCGTCAATGGGGAACTCTCTGAACAAGATTAGGAACCGACGAAGAGACATCACCATGCCCTCAGAAATCGGGAGAGAAGTGTCTAGGCCCCTGGCAGTCCTTGCAATCCGGGGATTCCTCCCCTTCTTCCACGGCGTTGCTTACCAAACTGCTTCATCATCTTCTGCATCTGCTGATGTTGCTTCAGTAGATCTCGTACGTCTCGCGCGCTAGTCCCGGACCCCTTGGCAATTCGTTGAATTCTTGAGGACTTTATTGTCTTGGGGTTGTCGAGCTCCTCCTTGGTCATCGAACTCATAATGACCTCCCACCGTTTCATGTTCTCCTCTTGTATCTCTGCAATATCATCTGGGAGCTTGTACTGTAGTCCCAGCATCTCCATTACCTTACCAATCGGACCCATTTTCTTCAGCTGTTTCAGCTGCGCCATCATATCATTAAGCGAGAACTGGCCTTTCATGAAACGCATCGTAGCGTCTTCATCTACCACAATCTGCGCCTCTCTAACCTTCTCGATCAGTCCTTGAATATCTGACATACCAAGAAGTCTGCCAGCGAACTTCGTCGGATTGAAAGTCTCAATGGCGTCTATTCCTTCACCGGTTCCAATGAACTTGATTGGAGCACCAGTGGCCGCAACGGCTGAGAGAGCTCCACCTCCCTTTGCACTTCCATCAAGTTTCGTGACAACTATCGAGCCAATCTTCGTGGCGTCCCTGAAAGCAGCCGCCTGAGTGCCTGCCTGCTGACCGAGAGTGCCGTCGACAACCAGTATAATCTCTTGGGGCTTGACACCCTTGGAGATGTCCTTCATCTCCTTTATCAAGCTCGTTTCCTCACGGTGCCTTCCAGAGGTATCCAGCAGAATAAGCTCGATGCCTCGCTTCTTCATGTCATCGAAACCCTTCTTGGCCAGCTTAACAGCGTCCTTCTCTTCCTCATCGCCCCAGAATGGCACATTGGAGCGTTCTGCCAACTGTTTCAGCTGACTGTAGGCGCCCGGTCGGAAGTTGTCAGCGCAGATCACTCCCGTCTTTATCCCTCTCTTCTGATAGTATCGTGCCAGCTTCCCGATTGTGGTGGTCTTCCCGGAGCCCTGAATGCCAACCATCATCACCAGATTGGGCTTTCCTGGGGAGATTTCGAGAGGAACAGTCTTCTCGCCCAAGAAGTGGGACAGGGAATCCCAGACCACTTTCACAATATGCTCACGCCGAGATATTCCTCGGGGAAGTGATTCATCAAGTGCCTGCTCCTCCACTCTCTTTGTAATAGCCATTACCAGATTGACATCTACATCTGCTGTCAGAAGGGCTCTCTGAATGTCCCTTGTTAGCTCCTTCACCAACTCCGCATCAATTACAGATGCGCCGAAAAGCCGCTTCAGAGCTGAGTTGAGTGCCTTTCCGAGACCTTCCAGGACCAAATCACTTCACCGTCTTGCTTGGTGCCGTCCGGATGTTCCCCATATCAACCTTCGCCTCTTGATATGGTACAAAGCCGCGAAATCAAAGGGAAGGAATAAAACGGAACGGTCAGACACACTACCCCCAGATGATGTACATGGGCGAGCACGAAAAGTACGACGGCATCCGAATTGTGAAGATATCGGATGGAACAGTCATAGACCACATCAGAGCGGGACATGCACTAGAGGTTCTCCAAATTCTTGGAATCACTGGCAGAGAAGACAACGTCATTTCTCTGGCGATGAATATCTCGAGTTCAAAGATTGGCCGGAAGGACATCGTGAAGCTCGAACATCGTTCTCTCGATTCCCAAGAAGTTGCCCGGATTGCATTAGTAGCACCTGACGCCACGCTGAACATCATTGAATCCGGCAAGGTCACGAAGAAGACTCGAGTAGAACTTCCAGATACAATCACCAGCGTGATTATCTGTCCAAACCAACGATGTGTGACGAACAAGGAAAGAGAACCAATCAAAGCCAAGTATGAGGTAGTTTCTCGAACTCCACCGACGCTGAAGTGTCTTTACTGTTGGACTCTTGTCGATGAAGAGGACATTATCGCTCAGTTCACCGAATAAGAACAAGACATCATGAGGCTGTGGGCCGAATGAAAACCTTAATTTGATGGACCCTTGTGCAGCCTCCAACCAGAATAGTGGTTCTACCCTTCAAAAACCATAGCGGCGCGTAGCAACACATGGTCGGTAACAGAATCGTTGTGATTGGAGACCGAGATACGGTCACAGGTTTCCGGATGGTTGGTGTGAAGGAATGCAGTGTTCCTGACACTCCTGAAGAAACACGTGGTTCACTGACCAAGTACTTCCGGGACCCCAGAACGGGACTCATTCTCATAACGGAACCTCTCGCCAAGACAGTGGAGGACACCATACTTGAACTGTCTGAGGCTCCGGTTCCAGTGATTCTACTTATTCCAGACAGAAACGGAACAACTGGAGCATATGATGCAGTCCTCAGGGAGCTCATTCGGAAGGCTGTTGGTATTGAGATAAACATCTGATCTGACATTGATGGAGCGTGAAGAATTGACCCAAGAAACCGGAAGAATCGAGAGCATTGCTGGCCCAGTTGTCCGATGTGGAGGACTGACCTCTGTCAGAATGTATGAGGTCGTACGTGTCGGCAAACAACAGTTGATTGGAGAAGTGATTGAGGTCGGTGAGGGCACGTGCACTGTCCAGGTCTATGAGGAAACATCTGGTCTTACGCCCGGAGAACCTGTGGTATCAACTGGTGACTCACTCTCTGTCGAGCTAGGGCCCGGGCTCTTAGGCTCCATCTATGATGGAATCCAGCGACCACTTCCCGAGCTTCGGGAGATGTCTGGCGACTTCATCTCGAGGGGTCTTACTGTAGAAGGCATAGACAAAGAGAAGAAGTGGGAATTCAAACCCACGATCAAGGTTGGCGACAATGTTGTCCCTGGTGACATCATTGGAGAGGTACCTGAAACAGGTATCATCACATCACGGATCCTGATGCCAGTCGGAGTTAAGGGCGAGGTTGTAGAAGTAGTGCCTCAGGGTGAGTACACAGTCCTTGAAACGATATGTAAGGTGAAGGACGCACACGGCGACATACACGATGTCATGATGCTCCAGAGGACACCTGTCCGAGTTGGTCGCCCCTTCAAGAATCGAGCTCCCATGGATACACCACTCATTACTGGACAGAGGGTCATTGATACATTCATGCCACAGGCCAAGGGCGGCACTGGTGCTATCCCAGGGGGCTTCGGAACAGGCAAGACGGTCACGCTCCATCAGTTTGCCAAGTGGGCCGACGCACAGGTCGTTGTCTACGTTGGTTGCGGAGAAAGGGGTAATGAGATGACTGAGGCACTGGAGGAGTGGCCCCACCTGAAGGATCCGAAGAGCGGCCGTCCCCTGATGGAACGTACAGTCTTGATCGCCAACACCTCAAACATGCCCGTTGCAGCGCGCGAGGCGTCCATCTATGTTGCAGTTACACTTGCCGAGTATTTCAGAGACCAAGGGTTCGACGTGGCATTGATGGCCGATTCGACCTCTCGTTGGGCCGAAGCACTCCGTGAGATCTCTGGAAGACTTGGCCAATTGCCATCGGAAGAAGGATATCCTGCCTATCTGGGCTCTAGGCTGGCTCAGTTCTACGAGAGAGGTGGACGCGTGAAGGCTCTTGGGTCTGACGAGCGACTTGGCTCCATCACCCTTTGTGGTGCAGTGTCGCCCCCTGGAGGCGACTTCTCTGAGCCAGTAACGCAGGCCACACTCAGAATTGTGAAGGTCTTCTGGGCCCTGGACAAAGACTTGGCAGCCCGAAGATTCTTCCCTGCAATAGACTCACTAACGAGCTACTCTCTATATAGTCCAACCCTGGAACCTTGGCACCAGGAAAACCTAGGAGATGACTGGACTGGCTTGGTAAAGGAGGCCATGGCCCTTCTTCAGAAGGATCAAGAGCTCAGGGAGATTGTGCAGCTTGTTGGTCCAGATGCATTACCTGAGTCGGAGAGAGCGATCCTGGAGGCTGCCAGAATGATCAAAGAGGACTTTCTTACCCAGAGTGCCCTCCACGAGATTGACACATTCTGTCCAATTGGTAAGACATACAGGATGCTCCGATTAATCATCAAGTTTGCAAGGAAGATGGCTGAAGCGGTGAGCATGGGTGTGCAGGTCAGAAGAATCCTCGAATTCAGCGTTCTAGACAACCTCGCACGGATGAAGCTCACCCCTTGGGACAGCTATGAGTCGACGATGAACACCATTGACAAGAAGATGGACTCGGAATTCCAGTCACTCTATCAAGAGCTGTCTGTATCTGGCATGGTCGTACCAGGAATCGCTGAGTAGCATTACACACAATCTGCCAAATCAATTGTGAATAGTGGTGTTTATCGGCTCCCGTTTCTCTAGAACCATGAGATGAACCGCGACCGGGAATTAGCGATTGTCCACCAAGAGATTCTGGATTGCACAAAGTGTCCTCTTCACGTATCACGAACGAATGCTGTACCTGGAGAAGGCTCTATCAACGCCCAAGTCATGTTTGTTGGCGAGGCACCCGGTGTCAAGGAGGATGAATCCGGGAGGCCCTTTGTTGGACGTTCTGGGAATCTGCTCACTGATATGATTGCTGAGATCGGCCTTTCGAGGGATGAGGTGTTCATAACTTCGGTCTTGAAATCAAGACCACCAAACAACCGAACTCCTCGGAAGAACGAGATTGAAGCCTGTAAGCCATATCTACATCGCCAGATCGACATAATCGGGCCGAAAATCATCGTTCTTCTCGGTGGAGTAGCAGTGTCCTCAGTCATCGGCCCCTTGAAAGTATCAGAGGCGCATGGGCGAGTCCATGAGGCCGAGGGCCGCAAGTTCTTCATTACCTACCACCCTGGAGCTGCACTTCGATTCCCAAGACTCAGAGATGAAATGAGGAAGGACTTCTGGACTCTGAAGCGCGAATTCGACTGAGTGGTGGTTAAATTGGACTGGAATGACAACCTGATATGGAGTCAGTGGGTCTGACAGTATGTCTTCTCATTCTACAGAATCCCTTCGAGTTTCCTTCTTTTGACTCAATAATAGAGATGGCAGATCTCATTCTGAATCTAGCACTGGCATTTGCCATTCGTGGATACCTCGTATTCGTTCTTGTAGGTTTCATGGTCTATGTTACTGGGCTCAGTGACGGTCTGGCAAAGGGCCTAGTTGTTGCCGGAGTAGCTCTCTACATAGTCGGTCCTCCAGTCCTCGACTATTTCGTTGACATAGTCGGTGTTGACCCACTCACATTTGAGGGCGCCAAGATTGCGTGGCTGGAATACATTGGTATGACAGATGCTGAATTCATCCACACGCTTGTAACTATAGGTGACGTCATAGTTGCCGTTGCCATCCTTGCCGGAGCAATCCTGTACTTTACTCCGCTTGCTGGCGACTTGAAATCAAAGGGACAGTCACTCATTGTCCGGGCAATACTCCTTACCCCTGTCTTGGGATTCTTTCATGTGACAGCTTGGCTCTGAGCCTTCTCTCCAGACGGGAAGTCTTAAAACTAGCATGAGTTTACCGAGGCGAACAGACTCGACAAGATGATTTCAGGCGGCTATCACGGTGTCCAAGTCCTCAATTGCCTATCGTACAGTCTCTGATGTTAGTGGTCCGCTACTTGTGGTGGAGAGCACGCACGATGTCGGATACAACGAGGTCGTCAAGATTCGTGCTCCAAACGGCGAGCTCTTGACAGGAACCGTTCTAGAAACAGGCCGCGGCAGAGCCGTAATTCAAGTCTTTGAAGGCACCAGTGGTCTTGACACAAACGTTACTGCAGTGAGATTCACTGGTGATACTCTCAGGCTCCCAGTTTCCAGCGAGATTCTGGGACGTGTTCTTGATGGTTCAGGCAACCCCCTTGATACTGGTCCTGTGCTCACTGCTGAGGACCACTGGGACATCTATGGATCTCCAATCAATCCCTATGCTCGACAATACCCCCGTCAGCCAATCCAAACAGGACTCTCTGTAATAGATGGTTTGAACACACTTGTACGAGGACAGAAGCTTCCAATCTTCTCAGGATCGGGCCTTCCTCACAACCGGATTGCTGCTCAGGTTGTGAGGCAGTCGAAGATTCCCGGTGAAGAGGGTGACTTTGCCATTGTATTTGCGGCCATGGGTATTACTGCCACAGAGGCCCAGTACTTCATGAAGTCCTTCGAAGAAACAGGCGCTCTGGAACACACTACGATGTTCCTGAACTTGGCCAACGACCCTGCAATTGAACGAATCATCACACCTAGGGCTGCACTTACAGCAGCCGAGTACTTGGCCTACGAATCTGAGATGCATGTTCTTGTAGTGCTGACTGACATGACGAACTATGCAGAGGCTCTTCGAGAGATCAGTGCAGCAAGGTCTGAGGTTCCTGGTCGCCGTGGCTATCCAGGTTACCTGTATACCGACCTGAGCCTCATCTATGAGCGAGCGGGGAGAATCCATGGAAGGAATGGCACGATTACACAGATGCCGATTCTCTCCATGCCACAGGATGACATGACGCATCCCATCCCTGACTTGACTGGCTACATCACTGAGGGCCAGCTTCCATTGAGCAGAGCGCTTCACCGAAGGGGCGTGTATCCACCAATTGACCCTGGTCCATCACTGAGTAGGCTCATGAAGGAGGGCATCGGCGAGGGGATGACCCGCTTTGATCACAAAGAAGTCCAAGCACAGCTGTACTACGGCTACTCAGAGGGGATTGACTTGAGAGACCTTGTTGCCGTTGTTGGATCGGAGGCTCTCACGGATCGTGACCAGAAGTACCTCAAGTTTGCCGATCGCTTCGAACAGGAGTTCATCAGCCAAGATGAGTTCGAGGATCGCTCCTTCGAGTACACACTTGACCTAGGCTGGAACCTTCTGAGTGAGTTTCCCGAGCGCGAGCTCAAGAGGTGCGACCCCGAAACAATATCCTGGGCAAGCGAGAGGGGCGTATACAAGTTCGCAAGGTAAGAGAGAACCTAGCAACCCCTCTTAGAGACAGCACCACATATGATCGTGTGTAACCTAGCCCAATAACTCTGTTCAGCGAATTGCGGAAGCAACTCACTCTGAACCTATTCCATGGTGCAGGTAGTGGTCCTTCTCTTTCTTGGCCCCAAAGCTCCGAAGCCCATCTGTCTTCAGCTGAGCCTTGATATCCCGCGCGTCCGAACGACTAATCTCCCCACGCCCAAGCAAGTAGTCGATGATCTCCATTGCCTGTTTCACTGTGTCACACCTACGGATGTAGTCAACAACATCTGGGACAAACGTCTTGTGATCTTGTGGTTCATCGGATTCCTCGGCCATTGCGCGGACACCATCTATCTTGTGGGTCTTGGTTTGTCCCTCCGCGAGCTCCTCGCTCAGTGCAGGGTACTCTTCATCGAACTCTTCTCGTGACATTGTTGATCACCAGACAAGTTGCACCGTGACCAGTCTTGGTGTGTCTTCCGAGTTACTTCTGAATTAATCATTTATAACCTTAGCCAAGATGACCGATGCGATTTCAGCTTACCAAGAAGGACCACGGTAGTTTAGCCTTATGACGCTCAGTGTCACTTGGTAAAGAGAGGAATCTGAGTCCCGACTCTTTCTCTGCGCGTCTCCAACCTCCCAGTCCGCCATACTGAGCCGCCAGGTGAATCACCCTTCCAATTGAACGATCTCCAACTGACAGTGCAGCCTGAATCCGGGCGCTTCTTGGGTCAATTCCTTCGACCTCTACGCGCGGCACGTCCCTAAGACCATTCTGAACAATTCTTAGCCTCTCTCGAAGCTGCTCTACACCGGGTTGACTCTGCCTCTCCCATCTTGTATGTGCCTTAGGCACAAAGGGATTGATACTAGCAGTGATTCTAAGGCCCGATACATCTGACAGATTCTTGACCATCTTTGAGATATCTATGATGTCTTCTTCAGACTCTTCAGGCAGCCCAATTATGAAGTACAGCTTCAGAGCTATGTAGCCCGCTTCTTTGGCCAGACGGGCGGCTCTCTCTATTTCCTCATCGTCTAGCCCCTTACCCATTGCCCTTCTCATACGTTCCGAACCCGCCTCCGGGGCAATAGTCAATGTCCGCTGACCTCCTTTCACGAATGATTCGAGAAGTTCGAGCGTAATTGAGTCAGCTCTCAAGGACGGGGCTGACAACTGGAGATTCTGACTCACTATCCAACTGGCGAAGCTCTCCAGTCCATCCAAGTCTCCTAACGAGGAGCCTATCATCGACACCTTTCTAACAGGTGTCTTCTCAAGCCCCTGCTCAACAATTTCCTTCAGGCAGTCTAGTGACCTGGCTCTGCGAGGGCGGCAGATGTGGCCTACCATGCAAAACTTGCACGAGTATCCACAACCCCTTGTGACTTCAACCAGGAGCGACTTACCAAACACCGGGTCAAGTTTCGTACCATCCGGCACGTCGGGGACAATCTGAGCGACCGGGTGAAACAGGTCATCCAAATCGTCCATAATGAGCCTCTTGACTGAAGACTGGCCTGCAGAGGGCACGTATACCCCTGGAATCTCCGTCATAGAGGCGATAGCATCTGACCTTGAGGGTGAGTCACGGACAACATCCACAATATCATGGATTACTAGATCGCCTTCTCCAATCGCAAACGCGTCAACGAAGTCTGCGTATGGCTCGGGATTGGCGCTCACCACAGGCCCTCCGACAAGTACAATCGGACTCTCTGGCCCTCGGTTCTCCGACAAGGTTTCTATCCCGTCCATGTCCAGCATCTGGAGCAGATTCAGGACGTCCTCCTCCCAGGTCAAAGAGAAGGCGACGACGTGATTCTCCTTCAATGGACGCGAAGTCTCAAGTGAGCGTATAGGAGATGGCACATCATATCTGAAATACCTCTCACACGAAGTATCGACTCTGCGGTTCAATCCCTCGTAGAACAGATGAGTCGCAAGACTGGTCATTCCAGCTCTGTATGTGGACGGATAGCAGTATCCTACTAGGACGCTGGTCTGCCTCAGGTCCTTCACAATGATGTTGTGTTCCTTCAGCCGAATCTTGGGCAACGCTGCGTTCCCTTCCTGATATTCAGACTACTGTCCCTTCGTATAGTCCGTTTCTGACAATTTCTGAGTGACTCTTACTAGCTTCCCGGGTCCTATGTCCTTCTCGACCACCACCCCGATTCCAGTACGTGCATCTTGGTGTAGCACCACTCCGGGTGCGAGAAGGGTCCCGATTCCTGTCTTCACATTGTCTCCGATTATTGCTCCCAGTTTCCTTCGGCCTGAGCTGACCGACTCCCCTTTCACGCGCACACTCACAGGTCTGTCATCATGTCGGAGATTGGCTGTGATAGTGCCTGCCCCGAAATTGACCTTCCTTCCGATTACTGAGTCTCCAACATAGGAGAGGTGCCCTATGCTACTACCGTCCATGATCAGTGAGTTCTTGACTTCGCAACCATTCCCGACTTTCACATTCTCTGTGAGGCATGTGTACGGGCGAATGTAGCAATTAGGTCCGACAATTGAACCTTCACCAACATACACTGGGCCCTCAACATAGGCGCCGCTCTTCACAGTAGATCCTTCCTTTACTGTGACCTCTCCCTTGAGCACGGCACCATCTTCTACTATTCCTGAAATCCGCCCTTTCATTTCCCTCATTGGGCGTTCGTTGGCCTCAAGCAAGTCCCAAGGTCGGCCGATCTCAAGCCACCAAGACGGTATTGTGAATACACCAACGTTCTTCGTCTTGATGAGCATCATTATGGAGTCAGTAATCTCGTATTCGTTCCTGGGTGACAGCTCTGTCTTCTCTATTGCTTCCCACAAGGACTCTCCAGCTGCATAGATTCCCGCATTGACCAGGTTGCTAACCATCTGTTCCGGAGTTGGCTTCTCGATAAGGTCAGTCGCCTTATCACCCTCCACTGCTACCACACCATAGGGCGAAGGATCTTCGATTGGAAACACGGAGAGACTCAGTTCAAAGTTGTTGTTCTCGTGATGATCAATCAACCCCGTGAAGGTCCCGGGTCCTGTCATCACATCACCGTTCATCAGGAGTACGGTATCATCACCTGCGAAGTCCTTGACGAGTCCTGCTGCATGAGCTGTTCCCTTTCTCTCCTCCTGCAGAACGTAAGAAACACTCATCTTTCCCCAGTCTTCCGAATCAATGGCCTCCCTTAGCATCTCCCCCTGATAGCCGTATACCACTAGAGTTTCTGTGATGCCGGCTTTCTTCAGGGCATTCAAGGTATGGAATATGAAAGGCCTCCCTGCTGCGGGTAGCAAGTGCTTCGGCATGTTCGCTGAAAGAGGCATCATTCGTGTTGACTCACCTGCGGCGAGTAGAGCGGCCTTCTTCATGATAGGTCGAGCATTTCGATGATGTACTCTGTTATAGAGTTTGTCGGGAGTCAAGAAGAGTGAGCAGAGGGCCAAAGATGGCGCGGTAGTGGACCGCGACACTCCGCCCCCTGCTGCGATAGATTAATATACTTTGTTTTGTACAAATAAGGTGTTGTTTGAGGCAAGTTTCGAGAACTCTGCTGCTTCAAACATGACGAACGAAAGTAGGTGAAAACTACAATGATGTCAAATGAACAACTGCAGGAGGAGCTTAAGGATCTGAAGCTCACCAAGAGCCAGATGATAGTGCTCGACATTCTCCGCACCAGCGGTAAGAATGGTGTTACTCCCAAGCAGCTCCTAGACAAGGTGTCTTTCGCACCAAGGACTGTAAGGTACGCACTTAGGAAGCTCCTGAAGAAGAAGTTAATCAAGAGAGTACCATGTCTACAGGACATGCGGCAGTGGATCTATGTCCCAGCATAGACTAACAACGAACGAATGGGATCTTCTTTCACTGGCAGCAAATGGCTGTCAATGAGGGAATTGAATGAGGGTGGAGTGATCTAATCCTCGCAACGTACCGCGACTTACATGGATGAAGAGCTGGAGGCTGTCTGTTGGACCCTGTGAAGATACTTGCCGGCGAAGAAGAAGTAGCGGCGGCAGTCCGTGCACTCAATGACGAGAGCCGAAGACAGATTCTCCATGCTCTTAGAGCCAAGCCTATGTCAACTTCTGAGCTCTGCAGCTTTTTGGAAGAACAAGGATCCGACAAGGATGTCAAGCCGCAGACCGTACGTTACCATCTGAAGGAGTTGGAGAAGAGCGGACTGATTCAACAGGAAGGATACGCTCCAGCCGGAAATGGCGCCTCTCATGTGATGACGAAGGTTTGGCGAGCAACAGCAGAAACCATATTCATTGCCACCGGCAGCCTAGATGATCTTCCTGAACGAGTTCCTGCTGAGATAGAGAAATCTCTTGACCTAGTCGGAACCCTGAAACCTATGGGGTTCTCCATTCCCGATGACGCGACGATGAGAGAGCTTGCGAGTCACTTTCACGAGCAGGACGAGCTCTGGAGAAAGGGTCGAGAAAGGGCAAAGCGGATTCTCAAAGAGATACCGGAGATTGATCCCGGAGTGTACGTGGCCCTTAGACGAATTCTAAGTGTGGTCTTGCTAGACGACTCTGATTTCGAGAAATACTGCGATGTGTCACGTCAGATGTTCTATGCCTTCAGGAAGGCGTATCTTGACGGCAAGGGAGAGAATCCGAAAGTCTACTAGTTCTCGGAACTCTCTCAGTTATTGGTATCACTGTGGAAAGGATACTCCGTCTTCAATAGGCGCTTTATTCTGCCTGCAATCTTTGGTCCCACACCCTTTACCTTTCTAAGATCTTTTTCTTCTGCTGAGAAGACCTTCTCAAGGGACCCAAGCTCAGTCAATAGAGCACGTGAGATTACTGTGTCTACACCCGGAAAACCAGACATGATGTACTCTAGCGTCTGAGCGTCCCCTATCCTTGTTTCTCCCGTCCTTGTTCGCAGTGGGCGCTTGGCTCCAACCTGTTCGAGGTGCGCCAACCGATACAACACATTCGCGGTTTCTTCGGCATTCCTTGTCCAGAGGATCGGGACTTGAATGCGAATAGCGATTGAGGCAAGTGCACCATAGATGGACGCGGGATTAACTGCTCGAAGCCCGATAAGCTGTTCACCTTCTATTATCAGCACAGGGCGGCGATAGGCTGAGCGTAGAGCAGTCAGTTGTACAAAGAGGCGACCATCAATCAATGATTGAATGAAGTCATCGGACTCCTTCCGCTCTACTGCCACCTCTTCAGATACAATGTAGTCCGCTACCTCAAGGCTTTCTCCAGAGATCTCGACATCAAGACGTGTAAGCTCACGCGGAACAGCCGTTGGAAGCTCTCGAGAATCAACGATTATGCGAATGGTTTCGTCGTCTTGTTTCACCAATCTTGGTGGCGTTGCCGCAGTTGCAGGCTCTTCCTCCACATCTTCGTCCACGAATTCCTCGAGGCTAGTCTGTTTCTCATCTGAGTCTTCCTCAGCCTCCTTCAGTGCAGAAGGCATCTTCTTCAACTTCTTAATCACGCTCCAATGATAGAACTCGTCGTGTGTCTTTCGGGCGACAAATATCACAACGCGTCCTGGACTGTGGCGTCCAGTTCTTCCACGACGTTGGATGTAGGGGACCACTGAGGGTACGCAGTCATAGAACACGACCAGGTTGCATTCGGGAATGTCAAGGCCCTCCTCTCCCACCTGGGTGGCTACCAGCACATTGAACTCGTTATTTCGGAACCCCTCTAGAACTTCGACCTGTTTCTTCTGACTGAATCCCTTGTCCATTCTTCTGGAACTCTGTCCAACGAAGCGGCTTACTCTCGCATGCTCCAACTGCTCTAGAGTCTGAACGACCTCGGCTGCCGTGTCACGAAACCTTGTGAATATGAGAATACGTGAGTCAAGATCCACAGAGAGCTGCTCATTGACAAGCTCGAGAATGGCATCTGCCTTCGGATGGCGATGGCCTCTGTCTATCAGCGATTGAAGCAGATTCTCAAACTGCCTGAACTCTGTCTTTGAGATTAGGTCCTTGACTCCCTTTGAGCTCTTCTTGTTTCGAACTTCTTCGTAGATTCCTTGAATGTAGCGGAGTGTGGGAGTGAGACCCTGTGTACCTATGAACTCGATGAGGTGTACAATCCGGAGAGCCGCCGTTAGGTTCCGTATTACCAGATACAATCCTCGAGGAGGCTTGGTATACGAGCCAATCTCTTTCCTGACTTGCTGTTGCACGCGAAGTATTTCCTTTCGGCTTAGACGGCGACTGTCGGGCATGGAGAAACCATGGTCGATAATTGGCTTCTTGTAGTCTTCAAGTAGACCGTACAAGATGTCCTTCAAGACCTCGACTTCTGAGGGCAATGTAACATATTGCACATCGGTAGCAATTGAAACGACATATTTCCGTACATCTGGGCTTCTTTCGTTACGAACCTCTATTCTGTCCAATCGAAGGTTCTTGCAGACGGTCTTGATTTGGTTAGTCTGATGTCCAGGCGAAGCAGTCAACCCAAGCGACAGCGGATTCTCAGCCTGCCTCTCGTATAGCTCAGCTATGAAAGTATATGCGTAGTTTCCCACTCCACGATGCGCCTCGTCGTAGACAATCAACGAAACCTGACCGAGATCGTAGCTTCTCTGGACAAGATCATTTTGTAAGGCTTGAGGAGTCATCACAAGAATCTTGGAATCTGTCCACATTTGAGGTCTAGAATCGGGCGCATCCTGACCAGTCATGCAGACTACCAAATCGGGGTCGATGTCCAAGACCCTTCTCAAGAATCGGGCCTGCTGGTCAACGAGTGGACGAGAGGGCGCGAGAAACAATACCTTTGACTCAGGATAGTCAGAAAGTCGCCTGGCAGCAACCAACGCAGCTATGATAGTCTTTCCGAGTCCGGTGCTCAACACAATCATGGTGCTTTCTCTTGATGCTACTTTGGAGAGACTGACTTGGTACTCCCTATAGTCTATGCTCTCCTTTCGCAATCCTGGGGCATCAACATACTCAATCTTCAACTAGGCTCTCACACCATGACTGTACTGACTGTCTTCTGATAATCCTCACTGTAAAAAGGCTCCTGCGGATTTCTGTCCATCGCTTGTTATCGGTGAGGGGTGTACACGTGCACAGCGAATCCAGAATGACACTCAACGACTGTCTGGTCAACAAACCCCAACCTTGCGTAATATCACCAGCGCACATTGAAGAAACCATACAAGGTGAAACTGAAGACGCCGAAATATTACTCTGGTCACTTGGAACGCCAAGGATTTGACACATTTGTGTCCTCGACACTGCGTGAACTGTTCAACAACAAGAGAGAATCAGTTCGCCATGGACGCGAAAACTATGAGAGCAAGTTAGATTAGCTCAAAGGCTGTTCGTTGAGATGAACAAATGGATACGTGTGAACCAAAGTGGAGCTATGGCTACTGATTCTGATAATCTTCTTCATTACCGTGCTGCTAATTGCGACACGGATGATTCATCCTACATCGGCCGCATTAGCTGGGGCGGTATTGGCATCGATTGCCCTTATCACGAGTGGGATTCCTGAGCCAGAGATCTTGGGAATGGTGCGTCTAGAGCCGATTCTCGTGATTGCCGGGATGACAGTAGTGGCTGAGGTGATGCGGGGTGCAGGTGTCTTTCAGTTTCTTGTTGTATATCTCATCCGGTTGACACGGGGGAGTCCAAAGAAACTATTCGCGATATTCTGCTTGCTGACCGCGGTTCTATCGACGGTGCTGTTGAATGCTGTTGTAATAATGATAATGGGGTACTTGGTAGTTCTGACATGCCAAGCACTCAAGATTAGACCACACGAGTTCTTACTGGGAGAAATGTTGGCGGTTGGCGCTGGTGGTGCGTTCACATTGATTGGTACCACACCGAACGTAATCATCGCTGACTACGCAGGATTTGGATTCGACTATTACATCACACGATTTGGGATACTGGCTATAATCGTGATTACAGTGTCACTGATAGCTGTTTTCCTAATGACCCGTGGTCAACTAACCTTAGAAGACTCAAAGGCATTTGAGCAGATGATGGATCTAGATCCTTGGACGATGGTACCAAATCGACGGTTGTTTTGGGTATACGCGGGATTCTTTGTCCTAATCATCGTGGCCTTTGTTCTCTTTCCTCAGCCATATGTTGTCGCTATTGGGGGAATGATGGTCTTCATGACGGTCAGTCACGCTGATCCAGGGGCAAGTCTTCGCGATATAGAGTGGGACATCATCTTCTTCATTGGGGGGCTCTTCGTTCTGGCAGGCGCCTTGGAACTTGTCGGAATTCTCGGTATGGTTTCAGACGCCATTCTTCTGACAAGCGGCGGGCAATTGATACCTTCATCATTGACGTTGCTTTTGATAGCATGGATTGGAGCGTTCATCATCGGTGGCCCACCCATAGCTGCGGTCTTAGCACCCCTTGCCGTCGATATGGCCACAGTCATGGGTTGGCCCATTGGCGTGAGGGACCCGTTATTCTGGGGTGTAGGATTTGGGGCTGCTTTAGGTGGTGTAGCAACACCGTATGGGGCAGTGCCATTGCTAGTCTTATCGATGGTTAGCTTCGAGAAATCAGAGATATCCCGGCGCAGGTTTCTCATCCTTGCGGTACTGGTGAACATCATTCAGATTGTGCTGTGTTCAATCTATATCATGCTCTTCGCGCTACCCCTATGAGGAATTAGATTCCACCTCGATGTTTGTAGGGGCTGCAGACAAGCCAATACGATGGCTACTCCACAATGCCCCACCTTATTCTTTGGAACACACGTTCTAAAGCATAGTATAGCATGGTCTTTGCAGCGTTAGCGACAAGTGTAATCATGATTGAGGTCTCGATACTACCGGTAAACGCCCATACGGTCACATATGTTACACTCAAGGCTATTGCTCGCCAAATCAATGATTTGACAAGTGAGCGCGTTCTGGTTTCCTTCAATTGTTTCCACCAGCCTTACGACATATGTGGAAACATCGTTAGTGAGTTATAAGTATAGACGATGGTCTACTATAAGACGGCGCTTCCAAACACAAACTCAAGGACGTTCATCACTGATAACTCTCCTAAGACGAGAGAGGAATCCGTAGTAGCTCAGCCAAGAAACGCACCAGATCATCCCTTGCAATCCTCTACGATTGTCAAGATACAGCTTGCTTCATAATACTCACTGTAAAAAGCCTGTCACAGCTTCAACTTGGTTAGGAGTCGGACCTGATGACGACTGGTGAGGCCATGCCAAGTATAGAAGCAGAGCTCTACGAACTCAGTATGCCGGGTAGGCTGTTGGGCAAGGAGGTTCTTGACAGTAGGGCACGAAGAATCGGGATTGTGAGAAGCATACGGATTGCTATACATCCCACACGTTCAGAGCTAATTGTAAAGGGTGCAGAAGTCGAGTTTCCGGTGGACTTTGCGAAGGTAGATACTGTCGGGACTGTTGTCCAGCTCAACTCGACTGTCAAAGAGGCTGAAGAGATAGAAGTTCACGATGTCATCCGTCTGCAGAAGGAGGTACTTGACGACATCAAGTCCTATCTTGGAGCCAGATGATTCGAAGGGGCAGCCGGATAGAAGATTTAATAGCAGTCAGAGGCGCATCCCGCCTCTGGTGCCGCATTCATGGACCTCACAGTCGAAGACCTAGCAAGGATGATTGATCACACAAGACTGAAACCTGAGACAAAACGGGGCAAGATTAAGCAGCTTTGTGAAGAGGCTATCACCTACGGTTTTGTGACAGTCTGCATCAATCCTGTTCATGTTGCATATGCATCCGAGCTACTCAAAGACACAGACGTGAAAGTCTGTAGTGTCATCGGATTCCCTCTTGGTGCCAGTCTATCAACGATTAAGGCGGCGGAGGCCAGGGAGGCTGTGAAATCTGGTGCCCAGGAGGTAGACATGGTCGTCAATATTGGCGCTCTTCGCGATGAAGACTATGATCTTGTTAGAAGCGATATTGCGGCTGTTGTTGAAGCCTCCGGAAACGCCCATGTCAAGGTGATACTTGAAACAGGCCTTCTCACTGACGATCAGAAACGGCAGGGCTGCCTTCTGTCAAAGGAGGCTGGTGCACACTTCGTCAAGACCTCCACAGGTTTTGGTCCGATGGGCGCAACGCCTTACGATGTGCGTCTAATGCGTGAAACTGTTGGTAGTGAGATGGGCGTCAAGGCCGCCGGTGGAATTCGTAGTTTCAAGGATGCAATCAAGATGATTGAGGCTGGTGCAAATCGACTAGGTACTAGCTCCGGAATTGCCATCGTCGAGGACTTCCGCTGGGCTCAATACAGCGACACTTGGATGCAGCCCGACAAGCCCTGTTGGGATTGTCCGAGTCGTCAAGCCAATCTGGCCAAGCAACCTAAGGAAGTCTATGTCTGGTACAAGCAGAGGTGTCTTGTCTGTCCAGATCGTCACTTGAATGTGTTCAACGACTAGGAGGGAGTAAGAGTGTCAGAATCGCCACAACCATACTCAGAAGCGAAGATTCTACGTGTATCCCTCACCGACAATAACATAGTTGAGCAGCCTCTTGAGAAGGATCTAGTTTCGGAATATCTGGGGGGTCGAGGACTTGGCGTCAAGATGCTCTTTGACGGTCTGGCTCCCAACACGGACCCTCTGTCACCCGAGAACATCCTGATCTTTGCTGTGGGGCCGCTGACTGCCACAACCGTGCCAACTGCTGGGCGCTTTGTTGTTATCACCAAGTCACCACTGACCGGTACCATATTCGATTCACATGCTGGCGGATACTTCGGAGCACAACTTCGACGAGCCGGTTATGCTGCCGTTGTCTTTGAGGGGAGCTCACCGTTTCCGGTCTATTTGTGGATCAATGACGAACGGTTCGAGCTGCGCGATGCTTCGAGAGTCTGGGGCAAAGACGTGGTGGAAACCACCAATCTTCTTCTAGAGGATACTGACGCAAAGGCCCAAGTCGCCTGTATAGGTCCAGCTGGTGAGAACCGCGTGAAGATCGCCGCGATAATGACTGACAAGCATCGAGCGGCAGGCCGTGGCGGCGTTGGAGCTGTCATGGGGTCCAAGAATCTCAAGGCGGTAGTTGTCAAGGGCTCCGGCAAGGTTGCAGTCGCTGATTCCGAGAGACTCAATGAGGCAGTCAAGAGAGCTCGGCTTTTGATAAAGAAGAATTCAGTCACTGACAAATCTCTCCCAATCTATGGAACTGCGGTGCTGGTGAATGTGACCAATGAGTTCGGAATGCTTCCAACTCACAACTTCCAAGAGGGCACATTCAATGATGCGGTAGGAGTGTCCGGAGAGAAACTCTTGGAGCGACTCTCGGTTCGAACCTACAATTGCTATGGCTGTCCAATTGGTTGCGGACGAATCAGCCGGGCAAGAGGTGAAGAGGTTGGCGGTCCAGAGTACGAAACAATCTGGGCATTCGGTCCTCAATGTGGTATCAATGACCTAGAGTGGATTGCTACTATCAACCATCAGTGTAATCTCATGGGAATTGACACAATCTCAGCGGGGAGCACGATAGGCTGTGCAATGGAACTTGTGCAGAGGGGGAATCTCGATGCCCCACTACACTTTGGTGAAACTGAGGGTCTAATCGAGCTGATACATGACATCGCACATGCTCGAGGTCTAGGTGCTGAACTTGGGGAGGGAAGTCGAGTGCTGGCGTCAGACTATGGAGCTCCGGAGCTAGCAATGCATGTCAAGGGCCTTGAGATGCCCGCCTATGATCCGCGTGGAGCTCAAGGTCACGCACTTGGATATGCCACATCGAATCGCGGTGGATGTCACCTGCGGTCTTATCTCATTGGTCCGGAGATCTTGGGAACTCCAGTAAGAGTTGACAGAGATCGACCTGAGGGCAAGGCTGACCTCGTGGTTCTCTACCAGAACCTCTCAGCTGCGATGGACTCCTTGGTCGTCTGCAGGTTCACTAATTTCGCTTGGACTGTTGATGACTATGCTGAGATGCTTGCTGCTGGATCCGGACTACCAGTGACCGGACGAGATATTCTGACCATAGGAGAACGAATCTGGAATCTTGAGCGACTATTCAACAACCGTGAAGGACTCACGACAGACGACGACCAGCTTCCTCCAAGATTCTTCACACCCCTGCCGGAGGGGAACTCTCGAAATCGTGTTGTTCACCTAGACCAGATGCTTACAGAGTACTATAGGCTGAGGGGCTGGGATGCAGACGGACGGCCAACCAAGGACCGACTCAAGAATCTCAACATCCCTGTCTGATTCCTACATTGATTGAATGGAGTTGCGTTCTGCTGGCTAGAGCGAAGCGTCACAGAAAGTTCCGAAGGTCTCACGCCCCGTATCTCACCAAGATACGCCTTTACTGGTGTGACCGATGCAACGTTCCTAGACCTTCGGAGAAGAACTGTGGTGTGTGTGGTACCAGTCCTAGAACTGTTGGAATCTCACCTCCTGGAGACCCATATCCCGCTATGGAGGGACACATAGATTACGCAACCCGGGCTATTGATGAGCAGTTCGGAGAGGGCATAGGAAAGACAATACTTCCATCTAACAAGACAATAGTGCTAAACAAGGCCCCATCCCTGGATGCGATGTTTGAGATTGTCGTTGACGGCCACATTCTCGGAAGACTTCGATATGACATTCCGAAAGGCGGCTATACATTCCTCCTTACGCTAGAGGGCGGCAGGAGGATTGGTCAACACAGCAAGCAGAAGTGGGTTTCGTGCCATGACGGTGTTCTTCCGTACCTCAAGAAAGGTGCCAATCTGATGTTACCAGGAGTGGCTGGATGCGACTCAGATATCGAAACGAATGATGAGGTGTGGATAGTAGACTCGAATGGTCTTGTCATTGGTGTTGGGACCGCCCGGATGAGCGGAAAAGAGATGGCCGAAGGAACAAAGGGCTTTGCAGTCAAGATTAGGACGGTCGATGACCCAAAGGAACCAGACATCAACCCAACGACCGCTTCGTGGGATGATGCAATAGAGGCCAATCATCATGACATTGAACGTATCGAAGATGAAGCCGTTTCCTTCATTCGACGGACCGCGGACAAGGTGAAGTCGCCTGTTGTGGTTGGATTCAGTGGTGGGAAGGACTCTCTTGCCACCTGTCTACTCGTGAAGAAGGCACTCGGTGAATCTCCTCCTCTGTTCTTCATGGATACGGGGCTTGAGCTTCCGGAAACAGTGCAGTATGTGAGGGAATTCGCTGAGCGACATGACACAAGAATCGTCGGGCAGGCGGCAGGTGACCACTTCTGGGAAACGGTTGACACATTTGGGCCACCTGCGAGGGACTTCCGCTGGTGCTGCAAGACTCTGAAACTTGGACCAGCTGCACTCTCTATTAGCGAGGAGATGGGCGGAACAACCCTTAGTTTCATGGGACAGAGAAAACTAGAGTCCTTTCAGCGAGCAGTCGAACCGAGAGTGTCGTCCAATCCGTGGGTTCCGGGGCAGACATCAGCGAATCCAATTCAGAACTGGAACGCCTTGGAGGTATGGCTTTACATATTCAAAGAGAAGGAACCATTCAACCAGCTTTACAATGAGGGTTATCACAGGATGGGATGCTACCTCTGCCCCTCTTCTCCCCTCGCTGAGATTGAGAGTCTACGAAACACTCATCCTGAGCTATACACGAGGTGGAAGGAGAAGCTGTATGAATGGGCTGACCAGCTGAACTTCCCCAGGGAGTGGGCTGATCAAGGCTACTGGCGATGGAAGAAGCTACCTCCCGGACAGCAGAAGTTGGCTGAATCACTCGGTCTAAAGATAGAGGCTGATCGCCCGGGCCCGACGGAGCGCTTGGAACTCGAGGTTGTAAAGGGGGTCTCTCCATGTGTTGATTCAGGGTTCAGCTTGGAGGGACAGTTCTCCTCTGGGATTGACATAAACAGAGTTGCCGAGGTACTTGCAATCTTTGGAGAGCAGAAGGTGTCAGAAGAACTCGGGGCACTGAGAATCAAGGCAGGAGAGGACGCCATCATTCTCTATAGCTCCGGCTCATTAGTTGTTCGTGGCAAGAATGAAACCGTCGTCGAAAGACTGGCTGCACAGGTTGAACGTGCTGTAGGACGTGCCTTGTTCTGTCAGGCTTGCGGATCGTGTATCCCCCAATGTGAACATGGTGCGCTCAACCTTGATGGAGGCAAGGTCGCTGTGGATGCAGAAAAATGTACCAACTGTCTGAAATGCGACAAGTGGCCTTGTCCAACATACCTGAGCTGATATATTGCTAGTCGTTAAATAGCGGGCGCACTCGTTGACAAAAGCTTAATTACAGCGACCCAATGCGACCACTTCAAGACATCTCTGATTACAGCCCAGGCGGCAAGGAATATGCTCAGCGCAATCTCAATCACCATATGGCGGTTCCGAAGGTATCTCGTGCTGAGCCTTGTTATTTCTATGATAGCAATACCATTTGCCAACTTCCTAGTCATTGAACGCGACCGCAATCGAAATGAGATGTACGGTGAGGCATTCTGGCGATTCGGTTTCAATGTGTATAGCATGACCGATGACGAAGTGGCTGAAGCCATGGGCTACCCTCCGGAGAACTATACACTCCCCGAATACTTGGGCAATGTAACGTACGAATATCCAGTGTTTGGGCTGATATTCTTCGCAATAGCTGCATGGTTGTTCCCTGGTCAAGGAGGTGTACAACCGTTATGGCTAAACTTCATTCTGGCATTGGTCTTCAATCTGAATCTTGTCCTAGTAGCAATCCTACTTGGAGAACGGATCTTCAACAAGAACTGGGCAAGAATGCTATTTGCCGGATACTATATCTACGGATTGATAATGTCTGCTGGGGGAGGAAAGCTTGAGCCTATTGTAGACTGCCTGCTTCTGATGGCACTAGTTCTCAGTAAAGAGAATCAGCACGGCAAGGCAATGTTTGTTCTCGGGCTCTCGGTGCAGACTAAGATCTACTCAGCGGTTGCTTTGCCCCTCCTCTTCATAATCTCCCCACTATCAATCATCTGGTTCTTCGCATCAACTCTGCTTACTGTGATTCCATTCCTATTCCTAGGTGCCGATTTCAGCACACTATTGTATCACTTCCTGAATACAACCGAGTATAGCTCCTACATTGTGAACCCAATGTTTCCTGGGCTATTCCTTGGCACACCAGAATTCAGTAACGATCCTGTTACGTTCTACATGTGGCCCCCTGCATTGATTCCCCTTGTGATGTACGTTGCATTCATGCTCTTCACGTTTCGAATGTATCTACCGGACAAGTCTGACTTCATGAAGGCGACGTTGCGTGAGAGATTCCTGCTGTTGTTCCCTCTATACATCTATATTCTTCCTTCAATCCTCTTTGTATTTAGGTGGGTCATGCCTTGGTACCTATTCTGGCTGGGCCCCATGATCTTTCTCTTCAAGGAAGACAGACATGCAGTGGGCTATCTGAAGCAACTAACAGTTGTCGGCCTCCTCTATACATTCGGTATGTTCTGCAACTGGCCCTATTTCATCACTGGTCCCTTGCCTGACTTCTTGATACACTTCCCCATGGGATGGTTTACTCTCCTTGGTCTAGTATTGCTACTGGGTTCCGCAGCAGTGGCATTTGGGATATGGAAGTGGACCTTTGAACGGCGTGAGAGAAGGGCTCAGCTGATACGAGAAGCTACGGCGCGGGGTGAGCTGGTAATCTGATTCAAATCCTTGGTGTACCATTCTCACGATAATAGTCGATTATGCGCTTTCTAATCAGTGTGGATGAAAACAGTCCATCCGCATCACGCATCTCAAGTCTGACTATCTTTGTGCTCATTCCCAAATCTGAGAAACGTCTCTCTAAAGCATTGATGTCAGTCCGTTGATCATACCCGAGCGCGACAATGTCTGGCGCTATGTCTACCACAATTGAAGTGTGGTCAGTTGTATCATACCCCAGAACCGCTCTGTCCACAATCTTCAGTGACTCTACAATCCGACGTCGCTGTTCTGCCGGGAAAACAGGGGGTGCACCTCTCTCATTCTCAATAGTCTTGTCAAGTGCCACGATGACAACAAGCTCCCCATCGTTGCCAGCTAGTTCTCTCGCTTGTTGAAGGTACGCAAGATGTCCAAGGTGAAGAATGTCGAACTTGCCGGCCGCCAGAACACGATTTCCCGACATCGAAAACGCCCTCGGTCTAGTCCTCATCAACAGCCAGAAACTCTGTTCCCTCTTTTATGACCTCGATTCTACGTTTTGTCTTGGTTATCTGACTCACATGAACAAGACCGTTGATCTCCAGTTGCATCAAGGCCTGATTGAGCTCTGCATCACTGGGTTCATCGCCCAACTCCTTCTTCAAGATTCTTATCAGTTCATCATCAAGGATGACGCCTCGACGCTTGTTCAGAATATCAATAATGACGTTCCTTAGTGGTAACACACTCCATGATGACATAGATTCCACGTCCTAGTGTTCATACATAGTGTGGAGGTGTGGTCTCCATGGCTTGAGTTGACCTTCGCATTTCCCTCTCTATCTTCTCAAACCGCTCAATATCCTCCGATGTCACTGATGCGTGGATGACGGCCAGTGCAGATTCAAAGTGTCTCCAAGAAACAACCTCTGCATCCAAGTCCTCTCTCAAAGCACGCATTCCTGCCTCTCTGCAGACGGCCTCAATGTCCCCGCCGACGTACCCCTCGGTCTGGTCCACGAGGGCCCCAATTGAAACGTCTGGGTCTAGTGGCATATTCTGAGTGTATATGTCGAAGATCTCCTTCCTGCTCTTGGTATCCGGAGCCCGTACGTATACGAACCGGTCGAACCTTCCAGTTCTCAATAGAGCTCTGTCAATCAAGTCAGGGCGATTTGTGGCCGCCAGGACGATAATGTCTTTCATCGACTCAAGTCCGTCCATCTCCGTCAGAAGCTGACTGATTACCCTCTCTGTAACATGACTATCTCCAGCACTCCGTCCCCGCGTAGGAGCAATAGCATCAACCTCATCAAAGAAGATGATTGCTGGAGCAGCTGTTCGTGCTTTTCTGAAGACCTCTCTTATTGCCTTCTCACTCTCACCGACCCACTTGGAGAGCAATTCGGGTCCCTTGACACTTATGAAGTTGGCCTCACTCTCTGTCGCAACTGCCCTGGCAAGGAGTGTCTTTCCACATCCTGGAGGACCCCAAATCAGCACACCTCTCGGTGGTGTGATTCCGATTCGTCTGAACGAATCCTGTTTCTTCAAGGGCCACTCTACCACCTCAACGAGCTCCTGTTTTACGTCTTCTAGACCTCCCACGTCAGTCCACTTGACATTGGGAACTTCAATGAACACCTCTCTGACTGCAGAGGGTTGTATTTCTCTTAGTGCTCCGAGGAAATCATTGTTGTTGACCTCCAATTGGTCCAGCACGTCTGGAGGTATCTCCTCCTCCTCGAGGTTTATCTTGGGCAAGTACCTCCTCAGAGCTTTCATGGCGGCCTCTCTACATAACGCATTGAGGTCTGCACCCACAAAGCCGTGAGTGATTCTCGCAAGATTCTGTAGGTCCACTCTGGTATCGCCTTCAGACGTTAGAGGCATACCTCTCGAATGAATATGCAACACCTCTAACCGGCCAGTCTCGTCCGGCACTCCTATCTCGATCTCACGGTCGAATCTTCCGGGACGGCGAAGCGCAGGATCAAGGGCGTTGACTCTATTCGTGGCACCTATCACAATGACTTGTCCTCTTGCTTTCAGGCCATCCATCGTAGCAAGAAGTTGGGCGACCACTCTTCGTTCCACCTCGCCCTGCACATCTTCTCTCTTTGGCGCAATTGCGTCTAGCTCATCAATGAAGATTATACTGGGAGCGTTCTCTTCAGCCTCTTCAAAGAGTTTCCTTAGTTTCTGTTCAGATTCCCCATAGAACTTGGACATTATCTCAGGGCCGTTGATATGAACAAAGTTGGCTTCTGACTCGCTTGCGACTGCCTTAGCCAGCAGAGTCTTCCCTGTGCCCGGCGGGCCATGAAGAATCAGTCCACGAGGCGGATCAATTCCCAGCCGCTTGAAGATCTCTGGATGTTTCATTGGCAGCTCAACCATCTCTCGAATCCGCTGAATCGCGTCGGCGAGACCTCCAATCTCCTCGTAGGTGACTTGTGCCGTACCGACTATGTCACCTGTTGGTTTCTCAGTTATCGCCAACATAGACGAGTGTTGTACCACAACAGTTCCTGCGGGTTTGACAGCCGTGACCTTGAATGGTATCGCTCTACCCAGAATCGGAATGAAGACAGTGTCGTTTATCGTGACAGGGCAGTTCAGGAGTTTCCTCTTTACAAACTCCTCAAACCGTGGTTCGGGCCGAATCGGTACAGAAGTTGGCGCAAGAGTGACGTTGCGAGCGGGCTCCTCATTCGCACGAGACACAGTCACCTTCTCACTTAGGCTTACGCCAGCATTCCTCCGGATTCTGCCGTCCATCCGGATTATCTCGCGGCCCTTGTCTCCCTGATAGGCTGGCCAAGCTATTGCAGCAGTCACCCTCTTTCCTTTGATCTGGATTATGTCCCCAGTTCTAACACCAAGCTTCTCCATGGACATAGCATCGATTCTGACTATGAATCTACCAATATCCCTGTGCTCGGCCTCTGTTACTTTCAGAACTATTTCGACCATTGCTTAGCCGCAGCCTCCTGTTCTTTCTTGTTCAGAAACGACGAATCGGCGCTACTCCCGCACCGAGGTGTCACCCAACTTCTGGTTCCCATACAAGGTATATCTACACCGAGGTACTCTCGTTGCAGAGGTGTGGTTCTCAGATGATTGCCTTGAGTTTGCTTTTATAAACTCTGAGTTCTCTACCTGAGTCGACAATATGAACTTACTTCGTGGGGCGCGATTCCTAAATTCGTGAGACCCGCTCTACCTCTACTTGAGCTACTCCCTCGAGAGAACTGATTGCGGCCTCAACATCATCGGTTCCGCCCATCGACTCCTCTCTTGCGACGTTCATCCTTAGTGCCTTGAGTCCAAAGGCTACTGGAGCAATCTCTGTTGCCCGAATGTCCGTGCCCTCTGGAATGACTTCTCTAATGCGCTCAAGTAGGGCGTCCAAGTCCACGTCCACATCATCTGGCATAATCTTCAATGTAACTACTACTCTTGCCATCGCTTGTTTACTCCTATGACAGTCAAGGCCCCTCGAAGGCGCAGTTGGGGCACGTATATTTGACAGAGAAACGTCTACAGACCTCGCACCGCCAAATCATCAAATCGCCGCATGAAGGACACTGGAACTTCACGCTGTCCTCTTGCGGAGAGATCGAGCGGTGACATGATGTACATCTAATTGCTCTCATGTTAGACAAGTTATCACCAGAAGGTATTGTCGGGTTGCGTTTCATGGGGGCATTTTTGCGGTTTTTATAAACCTGCCGAAGCGTATCTGACCTGTTTCTTACAACTTGCTGTGAGTGAACTGCGACAGCAAGAAACCTCTGTGTTCCACCCTTCTCCTGCCAGTGTCACCATCTTCCGAAATCCAAGGGATTTCAAGACTAGCAAGAGCATTGTCCGTCGTCATCGGGACGGGATCCCTCCTCCAGACCTGACCTCCTTCTCCTGTCCTGATGCCGGGGCATCACTCCTGGCGACAGAGAGAGTTTCCACAGTTCTTTCCACGGCAGGGTCATTATCACTCACCCCAACCTCGTCACCGAAGCTGGAGAGGCCCAGCTGGACATAGTGAACAGCTCGTTAGGATTTGGTAAAGATATAAGATGAAATCAGAATGTTATATGGATGAACTGAAGAAATGAGTGACTTCAGTCAGGAGTGGAGCCCATGGGCACCAAACTAGGAGACATAGTGAAGGCTGAGATTATCTCGCTCCAACATCTTAGTGGCCGCGCAATTGCGGTCGATGCTTTCAACACTATATACGCTTTCCTAGCCAGTATTCGGCAGCCCGATGGTACACCACTCATGGACACGAAGGGGCGTGTCACCAGCCATCTCTCTGGCCTCTTCTATAGGAACTTGAACCTTCTGGAGCATGGAATCAATCCCGTGTATGTGTTCGACGGCGAAGCGCCTAAACTCAAGGCTACAGAGGTAGAGAGAAGGCAAGAGATACGCGAAGCGGCAAGAGAGGAGTGGATCCGTGCAAAGGAGGAGGGACGGATTGAGGACGCAAGGAGGGCAGCTCAGGCCAGCTCAAGGCTCACTACAACGATGGTCGAGGGCAGCAAGATGCTACTCACAGCTCTAGGGATTCCTGTCATACAGGCTCCTTCAGAAGGAGAGGCCCTTGCCGCACAAATGACTAGGTCAAACATCGTGTGGGCTAGCGCTAGTCAAGATAATGACTCCCTGTTATACAATTGCCCCCGAATGATCCGTAATCTGTCACTGACAGGTCGGCGCAGAATATCACGTTCGAGAACATACAAGACGATACACCCCGAGCTTATTGACCTAGACGTGAATTTGAGATTCATGGGGATAACAAGAGAGCAGCTCATAGACGTGGCAATCCTTGTGGGGACAGACTATAACGACAAGCTGGAAGGCGTTGGTGCCAAGACAGCTCTGAAGTGGATTAAGAAACATGGGAGCCTAGAGAAGGTAGAAACTGAGAAACGTATCAAACTCGATTTCCCCTACGATGAGATTCGGGACATCTTCTTGAACCCTCCCAGAGTTGAGATAGAGGAACCCAAGTGGTCTGAACCAAAAGATGCGGACATCAGACGGATTCTCTGTTCTGAGCATGACTTCAGTCCGAACAGAGTCGAGAAGTCCTTGGAACGACTTCATGTTGCTCTCGAAGAGGCGAGAGGGTCTACAGAGCAGAGTTCTCTTACGGACTTCTTCTAAGCGAGCTGCAGGACTGAGCCTCCGAGAATGATAAATACCGATGGAAACACAGAACTACTGAAGCAGGTGAGCTGTTCACATGAGAGAGAGAATAACGGCTGTTCGAGCATCTGTGTCGGACATTGTAAATGGAACCTACAAGAAGGACAACGGCCCGTATGTGATTTCTCCTCACGGTGTAGAGCTCAGACGAGTCGTGCTCGTCGGTTCCGTTGTGGAACACTTCGCACGTAAGGATCTTGCCAGCATCACAATCGATGACGGCACAGAAACAATCAAAGCATGGGCATTTGACGATGAGGCCGAATCGCTTGAGAAGACGGCTACTGACGCGCTCACTCTCGTTGTGGGAAAAGTGCGTGAGCGTGAGGGCGAGGTCTACATCATCCCTGAGATAATCAGGCAGATTGAAGATCCAAATTACCTGTCGTTACACCTTCTAGAAAGGTATTCAGGGATGATAACTGAGAGCGGAGCGACTCCTCCGGTGATCTCGGAATTTCAAGAAACTCTCAGTGCAACTGCACCTGCGGACACCCCAGAATCTACAGACACAGAAGAGTCTGAAGAACCAGAGGTATTTGGCAAGGTCAACAGACAGATTCTCCAGTTCATTGAGAACCACGCAGACAAGGGTGGAGTCCCGATTAGTGACATCCTCGAGTTCTTTGAGGAACGCGGACACGCTCGTTCGGATATCCAGCTGAAGGTTATCAATCTCCATGACCTAGGGAAGATTATGGAAGTGAGCAGAGGTGTCTACAGGCATGCGAATACATAGTCTAGTCTGAGCAGCGCATCGAACGACACCTTAATAGCGAAAACTGAGTGAATTGGCACATGGACGACTACGAGAGCCTCCTAGACAGGGCAAGATCACAGGTCCCGGAAGACGCCTTCAGAAGGTCTGGAGAACGGTTTCAGGTTCCCGATATACAGCTCATGGTTCAGGGCAATAGGAGCTTCTGGCAGAACTTCCAAGAGATAATCAGTATCTTAAACCGACCCGGGAAGGAGGTTCTAAAATACGTGGCAGGACAGCTGGCCACTGCAGGGAACATAGAGGGCAGTAACGCCATATTCAATGGTAAGTTCGCCCCTGAGCAAGTTCACGATGTTCTCAACCGATATATCGAGTCCTATGTAATCTGCCCCGTGTGTACTCGTCCTGACACAAACATGGCGAAGGAAGGAAACGCCTACTATCTCGTTTGTCAAGCCTGTGGAGCCCGTACATCGGTAAGGCCAGTCTAGGGGGTGTGTGCTTGGTCAATGTGTATCTGCGAGTTCGTGAGACTCATGATGGACACTACGTTGTAGCGATGTGTGATCAAGGGCTCCTTGGAAAGACGCTTGTAGAGGGTACTGTTAGATTCAGAGTTTCGAAGGACTTCTACGGAGAAGACCTAGTTGACCTGAAGACCTGTGTTGAACATCTCAATCGGGCTACTATTGCTAATATGGTAGGGGCTACAAGCGTGAAAGTCGCAATCAAAGCAGGCTTCGTTCATGAACAGGCCGTCGGCTATATTGACGGTCATCCTCACGCACAATGGGTACGTCTCTAGTGGCGGCCGCCCCCACCACATAACGCATCTGATCCCATCTTGTTCGAGTTACCTCTTAGGAAGTTCTCAACTGCCTCCGCCACGGTAGTGCCATCTGCTCTGATTACTTCTATGCCGACTTGCTGAGTCACCATGAATGGACGCATTCCCATGCCGCCTGCAAGGAGAACCTGCACTCCTCTCTCGGCCAGTTTCATCACGGGTTCCGCACAGCTGGCATGCGTCGCGTTTCTTAGTGTTTCCACTTTCACTATCTCTCCATTTTCGACTGTAGAGATTACAAAGAGTGGACTCTGTCCAAAATGCCCGCTGATTGGACTCTCAAGTCCTTGTTCTGTTTCAGCTGGTACTGCTATTCTCTGAATGCTCATGTTTCTGTTTCACCGTCTTCCTTGGTTCGCTTCATCCTGGCCAGACTGCTCGATCCGCAGTCAGGGCATTCGCGCGGTCTGGGGACTCCCATTGGGGCTTCAATGGACTTTCCACAATCATTGCACTCGAAGACCCTAACATCGCAGGGAAGAACATACTCTCCCCCTTCGAAACGAAGAGCTGTCCCCTTGACCATTGCCTCTGCAATCTTGTTCCGTGCCGACGACAATATTCTGTTGAAGGTGGGCTGACTCACATGCATCACGGAACTGGCCTCTCTCTGATTCAATCTCTCGAAATCAGCCAGCCTGAACGCCTCGAACTCGTCAACTGTGACCAGTATCTCTTCCAGCTCAACTCTGGGGATTCCCGCAGGCTTGAATACTGAAACTCGCGGTTCTTCGGCGACTTTTCTGAATTGCTTTGGCCGAGGCATAGGGGGAATTCAATCATGATTCAGAAAAATGTTGTCCTATACACATCTGGGGCCATGGCGCAAACGCACAATCCAACCACGTTTTAAGGGAATGCTGGAATCGGATATCAGTTGATGAACTTGACTGCCCCCTGCTATGAATGTGGAGCGAAGGCTGCTGTAGAAGGCCTCTGTGCCGCATGTTACGAGAAGGCACATCCACTAATTGAGGTTAGGTCTCCACTTACGTTGCACTCATGCAAGCGGTGCGATGCGGTGAAGGTTCCAGGGGGTTGGAAGCCTATCCTAGATGCGCCAATCGATCCATCGGACCTAGTTCAACGCCAGATTCGGATGCTCCTAGACCATGAGGTTCGACGTTTCGTCGATGATGCCAATATCGAGTTCTTCGAGGAGAAGAAACTGGACAGAGTATTTCACGTAGCTGTAAGCGCTTCTGGGCAATCTCATGAGTCGCTACCCAGCCACACCGAAAGGTACCCGGTAGAGGTCAGGATGAAGTACGGGACATGTGACACCTGTTCCATGATGAGCGGAGGGTACCATGAGGCCGTCCTTCAGATAAGAGCAGATGGGCGTCAGGTTTCAGAATCTGAGGAAGAGGCGATAATGACTATCATCTCCGATATGACTATTGCAGACTACGGTAAGGATGCCAAGGCGTACGTGTCTGAAACCACCAGAAGCAAGCACGGAATCGACCTCAAGATAGGCTCTGAGCATCTCTGCCGGCAGATTGCCGGCGAGCTCGAATCGAGATACCTCGCGCAGAGAAAGGAGAACTACAAGCTCATCGGGCAGGATCGTGGTGGAAAGAGGAAGTATAGGATTACGATTCTCATAAGGATGCAGAGATTCACCCCGAATGACTTCGTTAGTGTAGGCGGCTCGCCATGCCAGGTTCTGTCGATGGGCAAGAGTGGCCTCGCCTGCTATGATCTCAAGGCCAGACAGAGTTTTACAATCAACATGAAGAGCTCAAAATGGAGAGCGCTTGAGTTCATCTCTCCTGAGTCGGCAAAGCGTCAGTTCATGGTAGTTACAAAGGTCTATGGTCAGCCCGTGCAACTCATGGACTCACAGACCTTTGAGATGTTCGAGATTGATGATGAATCGCTGTTTCAGGACACAAAAGAAGGTGAAACTATCTTTGGGATAGTCCTGGATAGGCGAGTCTACCCGTTGCCCTAGAATCAAGGACCCACTCGGGCGTTTCTGTTGAATTTCACCTCCATCTCTATTCGGTACTCTTAAATGCCCTCCCAAGTCAGTCTGTGCCAAGGCCCAAGCAGAATGGGCCATAGACGGAGGATTTCATTGTCCCGACGAGGTAAGCGCAGAACCCAAGACTCGCCAACTGATGAGTTAGTGCGAGTGAGAACACCCAATAGAGATGAGGGTGAGATGTTTGGCATCATAATCCAGATGCTTGGTTTTGACAGAGTCAGAGTGCGTTGTGAGGATGGCGAGATTCGAATAGGGCGGATACCTGGTCGCATGAAGAAGAGGGTGTGGATGCGCGTCGGTGACACAGTACTTATAGTGCCATGGGAGTTCCAGTCTGATTTGAAATGCGATGTTGTTTGGAGATACCGCGCTAACGAAACTGACTGGCTGCAAAAGAAAGGCATCCTGAAGATGTTCTAGGCCAACCTTTTTCTGAATAGCCAACGGACGACTTGACACTAGGCTTAGGCATCTCTGATAGGAAGACACAGTGAATTGAAGAAACTGGACGAAGAACATGAGCGACTCCTCTCTGAGCTTGATCGCCGCAAAATGAAACGGCGGAAGGATTCTGACGAGTTCAAGGTTGTTGAAGGGGTTATCGATCCCCCGACACTCAAAGCACTGTACAAGCTACTCAACAAAGGAGCAATCAGTGCCCTACACGGTGTCATTAGCACGGGAAAAGAAGCTAATGTATATCGAGGAGAGGACGGTGATGGAAATTCGGTAGCTGTCAAGATATATCGCGTTTCTACTGCTGAAACAGACTTCATGCTTGAGTACATCGTAGGCGATCCCCGATTCAAGCGTGTCAAGAAGAGGAGCAGAGCATTGATTCCTCAATGGGCACTCAAGGAGTACAAGAATCTCACACGCTATCATGATGCAGGAGTGCGTGTTCCTAAACCTCTTGACATCCACCGCAATGTCCTGGTCATGGAGTTTATAGGCGACCCAAAATCTTCGATTTCCGCACCTATGATAAAGAACGTTGAGGTTCCGTCGCCGGTGAAGACCTTCAATCAGCTCCTAAGAATGATTACGATTGGCTATACCAAAGCTAATCTAGTCCATGCTGACCTGAGCGAGTACAATATCCTCTGGTTCAAGGGTCCTGTGATCATCGATGTTTCACAGGCGGTTCTTAAGACTCATGACAACGCGAAACGGTACCTGATTCGTGACATTCAGAACATCACAAGCTTTTTCCGTAAACTGGGAGTCGAGTCCGAGAACCCCGAGAAGATTGCCGAACACATACTGGCTTCTGGTGAAGAATAGATGCATTTCCAAGAAACAGTCAGAGTTCCAATGGAGCGAGTTGGAGTCATCGTTGGACGTAATGGTAGAGTCCGGAAGAGAATCGAAGAGCTGACAAACACCAAGATTGAGGTAGATTCTGAAGGAACTGTGACAATCAGGAGCCCAGAAGACTCCGACGATCCAGTCCTCGCCTGGAGGGCCCGCGATATCATCCGGGCAATGGCGCGCGGATTCAGTCCAAAGAATGCACTTACGCTGATTGATGAAGACGCACGACTTGTGGTTGTGTCGCTTCGAGAGATAGTGGGGCCTTCGCCCAACCAATTGAAGAGAGTGGCGGGAAGAATAATCGGAGAGCGCGGTAGGACAAGAAGAGTCATTGAGCGGACGACTGAAACAAAGATCTCGGTATATGGGAAGACGGTTTCTCTTATCGGATTTGATCCAGGACTCCAATATGCTCACAAGGCTGTTGACATGCTTATCGGGGGTGCCCCTCACAATGCGGTCTACGCGATGCTTGAGAGAGCACGCCGACAGATGACACGTCTTGAGGCAGAGCTCTGGGAAGACACGGATTTGTGACACTCCCTCTGTAATACCTGCTCTAATAATCCAAGTTCCCTTCTCAGTTGATTGACAAAGATGAGTAAGACACAGCGTAGGGATGAAGTATTCCGTAGCATCTCCCCAGCGGAGTTCTTCTACAGGAATCGCCAGATGGCGGGTTTTGGCAATCCGACTCAAGCTGTGTATTCGACAGTGCGTGAGCTAGTAGAGAACAGTCTCGATGCCTGTGAAGACGCTCAAAGACTCCCGAGGATTCGAGTAGACGTAGAGAGTAGTCTCTCAGATACGCTGACTGTTACTGTTTCAGACAACGGAACGGGAGTACCTCACAGCCAAATCCCGGAGTCTTTCGGAAGAGTTCTCTATGGCAGTAAGTACGACCGGAGGCAAAGACGGGGCACTTTTGGTCTAGGAGTGACCATGGCCGTTCTACACGGACAAATCACGACAGACTCACCCGTTCTGATTCACACTCGAGATGACAAGAGTCATGGGGTGGCTTACAAGATACTCGTTGACATCGAACGGAACGTTCCTGTTATTGAGGAAGAGCAAGTTCGAAAGAGGAATTACGAGGGCACAACTGTATCAATAAGGTTGAGAGGGGACTTGAAGCGCGCACAGGAAAGGGTCTTGGAGTACCTAAGACTATCAACGGTAGCCTCTCCTCATGCTAAAATACAGATTGTGATTGATGATTCGTTGGATTTGACAGTTGGTGGATTGGTTGATACTGTCCCCGTGCCACCTATTCCTTCCAAGCCACATCCAAGGGCCGCAGACGTAGAACTACTACGGAAACTCATCGACAGGAGTGAAAACAAGAAACTTCGAAGTTTTCTCATTGATTCCTTCCAACAGGTGGGTGACCGGAGCGCATCCAGGCTTCTGAGATTCGTGGGCCTTCATCCGAAAGCCGAAGTAAGAACGTTGAATCGTGAAGAGCTCTCGCTCCTAGGGCAAGCACTACGAAGCTTTGATGGATTCGGACGACCTGACATTAGAAGCCTCAGTCCCATAGGGGCAGATGATTTTCTCAAGTCCATTGAATCCACCTTTAACACATCGCTTCTGAGATTCGCAAACAGAGGTTCGTGTGAGTGGGAGGGCAACGCCTTCATGCTAGAGGGGGTTGTTGCCTATGGAGATGAGTTTCCCTCAGCAGAAATACCAACCATATATCGATTCGCGAATCGTGTGCCCCTTCTTTATGATGCAAGCGAATGTGTTCTAACAAAGACCCTGAAGCGAGTCAACTGGTCACGTTATGGAGCTAGAGGCTCAACACCTGCTGCATTGTTCATTCATTTCTGTTCCACTAAAGTACCCTACAAGGCCGCCGGAAAGCAATCAATAGCTCATCTTCCCCAGATTGAGGAAGAAGCTTTGGCTCTCTATCGGAAGCTTGGGCGCGCGCTGAACGTGTTTGTCAAGAAGAAAGAGAGATCATCGCGTGAAACCAAGAGAATCAGGGAGTTCTCCAAGATGTTCGGCCTGATGGCCAGGTATGGAGCAGCCCTTGCTGGGTTCGAGAAGGCACCTCCAACATCACACATGGTAAGACTGCTCTTCGAGGGGGGTTTCGATGTCCAATAGGAATGTAGTTGAGGTGCTGACAGACTTAGGCAGGGATGTTGTCAATACACTTCGGGATGGCGAGTTTCCTACCTTCAATCTCCCTGATAGAGGGACCAAGAACATAGTCTATGATTCCAAAGCTGACCAGTTCGTTCTCGGAAACTCACGAATCACACGTGACTCCAGCAACACTAAACACATCCGCAGTTTCGCTCAACTCATCTGGGTAGCGTACTTCGCAAAGCAGCTGATTGAGGCTAATCGTACTAGCTCACTAAGAGACCTATACTACTCGAGTGAGGCATTCGGTGTAGACTTCTGTGACCAAGCAGAATCAGACAGGATAGTCTTAGACCTTGAATGTCTAACTGGTGTTCCCAGAGAGAGCTTTGGCGTATTCCCTGAGGAGCACTCCTCAATCTTTGGAGCTGTCACGATGCGCTACACCGTACGGGGCTATGAGGGAAAGGAAGTTGATCTCACAACGAGTCCAGACGGTCTACCTGTGGGCCGTGCTCTCATGACTGCCGAACCTGTGAGCACCGACGCCGAGATTCTCCTAGCAGTTGAGTCTGGAGGGATGTTTTCCCGTCTGATTGAAACTAGAGCCTGGGAGAGATACAATGCTGTACTGGTACAGTTGGGTGGTCAGGCTCCCAGGTCCACGCGTGCACTCATGAAACGGCTTCGGGATGAGCTGGATCTACCTGTCCTGATTTTCACAGATGGCGATCCTTGGGGAATGCACATTGCTCAGGTAGTAATCAGCGGCAGTGCAAATTCCGCCCACATCATGGGATTGACGATACCAGATGCCAAATGGATTGGCGTGACTCCTTCTGATATTGTTGAACACACACTTCCATCAGAGCCGCTGACCAACGCGGACCTCAAGAGGCTAGAAGAACTATCTCGGGACATAAGGTACACAGGTGGGGAATGGCAGAATCACATTGATGAGTTCCGCCTACTAAAAAGGAAGACGGAACAGCAGGCCTTTAGCAGACATGGGGCAGACTACGTCGTTGAAACATATCTTGCTAGGAAGCTAGAATAGCCTAGAGTGCAAGTAGCTGATTTGCGAGAAGTAGAAATACAGCCGCGTAGGCAATGACTGCCTGAAGCAACACTAGGAGGACAACGTTTCTCTTCTCTGTAATCTTCTTTGAGTAGTGTGGCAATAGCCAATACATTGTATACGGTCCCGTAACCTCAAGAGTTCCGTCATCTCTTGCGTGTGCGAACTTCTCATACTCCGTCCCAGTCCGTCTGACGTGGACCCGGTAGAATATGTACATCAGGAAGTTCAGACCAAATGGGGCGTATAGGAATACTGCAAGCCTATCCATGTTTCCCAATATGAGCGCCGCGGCCATAGCAGCTCCTAGAGGTAGTCTTCCAACGTCCCCTGGCAGAACTTTAGCGGGGTATCGGTTGAACATTAGAAAGGCCAGAGAAGCTCCTAGGAGCGCTCCTGCTACTACTCCTGCGTCAATCTGAGTTTGTGGTATCGAATCTCCCGTCAGGAGAGGCAGCAGCACTACATACACAATGAGTGCGGAGGAATTGACCGTCGAGAGACCCACCTCAAGCCCATTCATCCCTCCATACATGTTTGTCGAGTCTATGATGAACGTCATCATTAGAGGAACAACTACTAGTGGATATAGAACGCCGAGATCAATGGTGCCGAAGAAGGGGATTGTCATTGTTGTGGTGCCCACTTGCATCACCATCATGGGTATCGATGCAATCATCGGTAGAGCAATCTTTGTGCGGTTTCTGAAGTCCAGGTTGTCGTCCAAGATTCCAATCATTCCTGCCATAAGTATCGAAACTAAGGCCGCTAGGAGACCCGGGTTTACTATGTCTTGCACCTGGAAAGTTGTCAGTCCAATCACAACCAGAAGAGCGGTCACAATTGCGAAGAGGACTACAAACCCTCCACCCTTTGCAATCTCCGGCCTATCAGGCTTGTGAACATCAATCCCAACATACCCTTTCTCTCTCAGTATCTCTATTGTTCTTGGTAGAGCAATAATAACGATCAGAAACGAGATGATGATGGCAACCAGCAAAGTCAGCAAGCGTTTTCCTTCTCCTTTTGAGCGTCCAAACTCGTTCTGGTTTTACACTTTTCGGGTGTGTGTAGTTTCGTGCATGCTTTCAACCTACGAAACGTATTTAACGAATCCAGAGGTTCGACCGCATCGTTCGTGGTCCAACTAGAGAAGACCTTCCTGCGAACCCTATCCATTCACGGTGATTCGTTTGAGCCTGCTGCATACAAGAATAGCAACATTGGCAATACTAGCATTGTTTCTGGCTAGTGGCACATTGGCGCTTGCGCCATCGGCCACTATCTGGGACTCTGATCCCGCCTATCAAATAGCGCAGCAGTCATCAGTAGCAGAATCCACAGGCGATGTTTCAGTTCCATATGTGGACAAACACTACGGAGCTGCTGATGGCATTATAGATCCTTATGAATATGCAATGAATCTCACAGATGCAGTGACGGGCGTGACTGTATATATCGAACACAACGGCTCAGTAGTCTTCCTCGGACTGTCTGCACCCACGTCAGGGTGGATTGGTGTGGCTTGGCAGAACTACACTGATAGCTTCACTACAGCCGGGCTTAACAACAGCGACATCTTGCTGGGGTACGCTCCTGGAACACCACATGACGACTATTGGAGAACCAGGGACGATGATGCAGGGTCTGTCCACTACTTGTTGACTGACCGCAATGGAACCCTAATACAGGACGGCTTCTTTCCTAATGACGAGATGAATGACCCGTTCCACACGATGCCCTCACTTCCGATGTATCGGGATATGATTCTAGCAGGTGGTGGCATGCGACTTGGTGAGGTTCGACACTTCATAATCCCTGCCGCAGTGGCTTACTCGTCTGACCCTTCGCATCATCTGTATGGCCTTGATTTGGAATACGAGATCACGCTCACGCGAATAAAGAGGGGCGGGTCGGAGAGGTTTCTTAATACGACGGATCCCACCGATTCGAGCCAGATTGTGTTCAGTGACCGGTATGGTTCTGATACTCTTCAATACCTTGAGGACAGCGATCAATCCAGAGTATTGGCAGCGAATGCTAGCGACGATGGCGAGGTTACTCAGCTTGAGTACATATTTCCGATGACCAGCAGTGACTCGGATGATATATCGATTCTTAACGGCACCGGGCTAGTCTACCCCTTTGTCTTCATGTATAGCGATACAGAAGACTTTGGTGCGTTGCCCAATCATCACACATACTGGAGCAGCCCTGTGATGATGCAATTCGAACCCAATGCTGAACCGGCAATAGCGGTTGAGAGTCCTGCTCCTGCAGCCTCCCTAGCTTGGGTGGATACATTCACTGTCAATGCGACTGACAACACCTTCGTAAGGACTGTGAAGTACAGGATTGACGATGACAACTGGACTGACATGAAGTACAACTTCTTGACTGAACTTTGGGATGTTAGAGTGGACGTTTCAGAGTACGATGAAGGTCCGCATACTGTGTGGTTCAATGCAACCGATCCATCAGGTGTGTCCAGTATGTCCTCCGTTGATGTCACGATAGCTCGTCCATATTGGCCATATCTCGGCATGAAGATTGATGTCGAGAGACTCTACAGGACCCAACCGTACCATTTGGCCCTAGTTGAAGACCACTACAGAATCACCAACAACGGCTCTTCGTCGATTGGAGTCTTCGAGCTATATCTTCCAGTAGAATATGCGTCAAACTTCTTGTCTCTTACAGCAACTGACTCTGACGGCAATGAGATTGAAGTAAGTCGGCTTAAGGACCAACAGAATATGATGCACTGGCGTCTCTACCTCTTTGAACCAGTTGGCTTTGGAGAAACTTACAGATTCACAACCTACATGCAATTGCATTCCCTTGATATCCTGGTAAACATGATTACGAAAGGATATGACTTGACTTTCCTCAAGTACCCGGTTGTTCCCTATGTAATAAACGAGGCGAGTTTCAGCCTTGTTCTCCAGACCGGTGACTCGATTAGCACAGGACTCAACCTTCCAGATACGACAATCGAAAACCTCGCTCCGATGACCATTGAGGAGTTCTCGACCTCCATCGATTCCTTCTCTCCTTTCATTGTAGCGTACCGAACTACTGTTGTAACCGTGAACCCGTGGGGTTGGCTGAACTACAGAGAAACCATCGAGCTACATAATATCGGGCCGCTTGACACACCTGAGAGTAAGGTCACAGTAATTCTCCCTGCTTATTCGGCGGGTGTGCGAATCTCAGATCGAGTGGGTATATTGACGCAGTCTCAGTTCTCCCTGTCCGGAGAATGGAATGTTTCAAGAAGTGTAGATATAGAACTTCAGGCCGACCGATTTGGTGAACAGCTGCAGCCCGGATATTCCTATGAGTTCAACATGGACTACGTGATTCGCATAAATGAATACGAGGAACTGTCAGAAGGTGCCACCCTCCTAGAGCTTCCCATGGGCAGCCTTGAGGAGATACTTGTCTTGTCACACACTGTGGACCTTTTGCTACCATACACTGTAGACACCTTACATGTTTCTGGGGAGTACAGACTCCTCTTTGGTGTGTTTGATACGACTATTCGATATCAAGCTCACAACGTTTCTGTCTATAATCCACTCGAGATTCAGCTTCTGTATCGACCATCACCGATTGTGGTTTTACGACCATTGGGTTTTGCTCTCATATTTGGACTGATTGCCGTGGCATATGTGGCATATCGCGGCGTTCAGGAAGTCACATTGACAGAAGAGTACGAAGATGAAGAGGATGCGGGAGTCGAGAAGCGTCAGGTCGGTGCGCCACCGAGTCTGCTGAAAGAATTCGCCAACCTCTATTCGCGTAAGACTGCGCTCGGCATGGATTTGGAGAAGCTTGAAGCCGCAAGAAGAAGGGGCAAGGTCAAGAAGAGGGAGTTCATGATTCGCGAGCGTGACATCAAGTCACAGCTTGAACAGATCGACTCCAAGCTCCCTGGGCTCCAAGATGACCTTGGTAGATACGGAACTAAGTATCGGGATATGGTTTCTCAGATTGAGCTACAGAATGAGAAAATAGAGGGTGCCAAGGCCGGTCTCCGCCAGCTACTCTTGCGAAAGAAGAAACAGCGGATTAGTCGTGTAGCCTTCGAGAAGTCACGTCAGGACTATCTGAAGACAATTCAGAAGGCAACCACAGCAATCGATCGCATTCTCCTCTCGATTCAGGAGGAAGCCGGTGACTTCTAATTGCACTTTTGCATCTCTCACAAGTCTTATCAAACAAAGTGGTTACGGATTGACCTCTCGGGGGCACACTCGTGAAGGAATTCCTAAATCGTGATGAAGTCAAGGTGCGCGACCTGCTCAGACCCAACACCAAGACATTACAGATGTTTCAGTTTCTCTCCGGGTCTCCCAGGGTGCAATCCTATCTGAAAGCAGCAAACAGAATGGCTGTTTCAAGGCTTGGCTATACCGATCATGGGCATGTTCATGCGGAAGTGGCGACTTGGAATGCACTAAAGATATTCGACATCCTTGACGAGACATTTCAGCCGAACATTGTAGCTGAAGGCATAGGCGACACGGACGACGCCCGACTTGTGGTATTGGCTTCCACCTATCTTCATGACATGGGAATGGTAGTTCACAGAAATGAGCATCCACAGGCCTCATTAGCGCTGGCTATACCAATCTTGGAGCCAAAGCTAGCGGAAATCTATGATGACCCTGCAAAGGCCACCGATATAATGAGCTTCATCCTCCATGGAATCTATGCTCACGACGACGACACCCAATGTCTTACGTTTGAAGCCGGAATCACCAAGCTCGGCGATGGCTGTGACCTGACCAAGGGACGTACAATCATCCCCTTCCAGAAGGGCAAGGTCGACATTCATTCAGTGAGCGCCATGGCTATACGAGACGTAATAGTCGATAAGGGACAAGAGAAGCCGCTGCGGATTACAGTTGCCATGGACAATCCCGCGGGTGTATTTCAAGTTCAAGCAGTGTTAGAGAAGAAGATCTCCACTTCGGGCCTAGGCGACCACATCAAGATTGATGTCTTGGTCAACGGTGACCGTCTCATTCTAACACAGGTCAAGAGGCTCTTTAGAGTCCAGATAGAAGACTCTCCTGAAACAATCAGTGTCCAAGAGAAGTGATGGTAGCCCCGCCAGGATTTGAACCTGGGTCTGTGAGGCCAAAACCCACAATGCTTGACCGCTACACCACGGGGCTACATTTCCTGTGGCGAAGAAGCGATAATTCTCAGCTTTCTGCCATCAAGCCAAAGGGAATTCCCTTTTCAAGGATTTCGGATGGTATACGCTCACGCCACCTCTTGAGGAAATCATCCTCAGCCTTTCTCTGCGTTCCGGTCATCCTCAAATCGTCTGGAAGCATGCAGGGAATCCCGCCGATAACCGGGTACCATCGATTGCAGTTGGTGCAAGTTATGAGCGCCTCGTCAATCTCTTCGAATTCTTTGCCATCCACTTGTCCGGTGTGTCTCTCAAAGACCTCAAGATGGAGCTCACTTCTGCACTCCTTCACTGGGCAAATGAGTATCTCCATCAACCATGGCTTCATTGCTCACAACTCCTATGTGAAGGTCACTCAAAAGAACACTCCATAAAAACATTCGCGAAGTCCGCTGACTTCAAATCGAGGGGAAAGCCTCTTTTGTCGATTGGTTGGAGCTGTAGCAACGCTACTGGTCGGTGATACATCCAATGGAACACACACATCCTTGGCTTCCCATGACGAAAGACCTCGAGAAAGCAATGTTGAAATCAACTGGAAGAGAGAACCTGAAAGAGCTATTCTCTAACATCCCTGACCAGTTCAGATTGAAGCGTGATCTGGATCTTCCAGAGTCACACACCGAGCTCGAGGTAACTAAGAGGATTCAGAACCTCGCTAGCAAGAACAAGGGCGCAGACAGTGGAAGAGTGTTTCTGGGCGCAGGAGTAGGTTTGCATTACATTCCTTCAGTGGTTCCTGCTCTAGCTGGACGCTCGGAGTTTGTCACGTCATACACAAGCTATCAACCAGAAATCAGTCAAGGAATGCTCCAGACCCTATTTGAGTATCAGAGCCTGATGGCTGAACTACTCGCTGTAGATGTCGTAAACAGCAGTATGTATGACCTAGCAAGTGGCTTAGCTGAGGCCATTCTGATGTGCGTCCGTGTCAAGAAGCGCACAAAGTTCCTTGTACCCACAACGATGAATCCCTCCCATTGGCAGGTAATCAGCACTTACACGGAACCTCTGGGCATTGAGGTTGAGAGAGTGGATTATGATCGAAGTACTGGTCTGCTTTCGATATCTGACCTTGAGTCACGTCTGAATGACCAAATCGCGGGCATATACATCGAGAACCCAAGCTATCTCGGCTTCATCGAATCTCAGGTAGACAGAATCAGCGAGCTGGTCCATGGAATTGGTGCTCTACTAGTAGCCGGTGTCGACATCTTGTCACTTGGCATCATGAAGCCACCTGGACACTACGGTGCTGACATAGTAGTGGCTGAGGGACAACCTCTTGGAACTCCAGTGTCATTCGGGGGTCCGCTTCTTGGCGTGTTTGGGTGTACCGGTGACATGAAGCTAGTCAGACAGCTACCAGGCCGACTTGTAGGCATGACAAGAACTTCAGAGGAGCCCTATGAGCGGGGCTTCGTACTGACTCTAAGCCCCCGCGAACAACACATACGGAGAGAGAAGGCTACAAGCAATATCTGCTCTAATCAAGCACTAGTCGCAGTCACAGCTGCAGTATATACGTCTGTCATGGGGGCGGCTGGAGTGAGGCGACTCGGCGAGAATGTCGCCTACAATTCTCATTATGCGGCAGATAGACTAGACGCGATACCAACTGTTAAGGCTCCGGCTCTCAAGGCGCCCTTCTGGAATGAGTTCGTGGTTAAGTTCGAGAACGGCATATCTGCTCAGCACGTTCACGACGAACTCCTGAAACGTGGCCTCCATGGGGGCAGACTCCTATCCGAAGAGTTCCCGGAGCTGGGAGAGGCAATGCTCCTGTGCGTGACCGAACTTCACTCTAAGGAGGTCATAGACGAATTAGTGAGTGCGACTGAAGAGATTGTTATGAGCGGAGGTGATAGCCAATGAGTGGCTTCCGCCAAGCCAAGTGGAGAGAACCTCTGCTATTCGAGATGTCTGTTGCGGGACGGATAAGTCACAAGCTCCCCCAAGTTGACAAAGAAATCAGAAAGATTGCCGGTTCAATAGAATCGATGATTCCCACAGAGATGATTCGTGCTCAGCCACCATCACTCCCCGAAGTCTCAGAGCTTCAGATAATTCGTCACTTCACTCGCCTATCTCAGATGAACTTCTCAGTCTCATCAGGCACCTACCCACTCGGAAGCTGCACCATGAAATACAACCCCATGATCAATGACTGGGCAGCCAACATTAGTGGGTTTTCTTGGTTACATCCACTTCAAGACGTGTCCACCAGCCAAGGGGCTTTGGAGTTGCTCTGGGAGCTGGAACGATGGCTGGCAGAGATTACTGGGATGGAAGCGGTGACCCTTCAGCCTGCCGCTGGAGCACAGGGTGAATATACAGGTGTGATGGTAATCCGTAAGTATCACGAATATGTCACGCAAGAATGCGAGCAGAGAAACGAGATGCTGATTCCCGATGCTGCGCATGGCACAAATCCTGCTTCTGCTGCAATGGCTGGCTACAAGGTTGTTGTATTGCCATCAAGTGCCGATGGTCTAGTAGATCTTGATGCATTACGGGCGGCAGCAGGGTCACGTACCGCTGGCCTGATGCTAACCAATCCCAACACAATTGGCGTCTTTGAGAAGGACATAGGAGAGATTGCTGAGATTGTACATGATGCCGGCGGCCTTCTCTACTACGATGGGGCCAACCTGAATGCAATCATGGGAATCACACGTCCTGGCGACATGGGTTTTGATGTTGTGCACATGAATCTTCACAAGTCCTTCTCAACTCCACACGGGGGAGGAGGGCCAGGTGCTGGAGCAGTGGGTGTGAAGAAGAATCTTGAAGAGTTCTTGCCAACACCAAGGATAGTAAGGAATGAAGATGGGTCCTTTGACCTCGACGACAACCTCCCCCGTTCGATTGGAAGAGTACACGGCTTCTATGGCAACTTCGGAGTACTCGTCAGGGCCTATTCATATATCTACTCTCTTGGAAAACAGGGAATGCGTGCCGTTGCCGAGAATGCAGTCCTTAACGCCAACTATGTTGCACATCACGTTAGTCGAATTCGCGGGTTCACCTTGCCATACTCCAAGGATGCACCTCGAATGCATGAATGTGTCATCTCTGCTGAGGAGCTCAAGGAGGAAACCGGTGTGACTGCTATGGACGTGGCCAAGCGTCTTCTTGATTTTGGAGTTCATGCCCCAACTGTCTACTTTCCACTGATAGTCCCAGAGGCTCTCATGATTGAGCCCACTGAAACCGAGTCGAAACAGGACCTTGATCTCTTCATCTCCGCTTTGGAACAAATCTCAAGAGAGGCATATGAAACTCCTGAGAAGGTCAAAGGAGCACCACATATGACCGCTGTTTCACGACTAGATGAGTATCGAGCCGCACACCCGAAGACGCTGACCCTGTCATGGCGCATGTTTCAAAAGCAAAGCGAGGATATTGAGAACTGAGCATAGGTACGATAGCTCGGCAGTCAAATGATACCCTCTACGCACACTGAGGTCTAGAAAGATGATGTTTGAGAAGATGGCCGGACGTCATAAGATATACCTTCACGCTGAGTCCATTGGGAACGACCTATTGCTGGCGGTCTATGGTGGTGATGAACACCACATTGGTGGAGTGTCTGTCGCCTATCCAACGCGAAGTCACTACAGGAACGCGACCACGACTAGTGTGAACAGCATCACTCTTCCGGGTCACAAAGACTACATTGTTGCGAATTCTACGGCCGAGCGAATCTGCAGGACCCTCGAGAAACCCGTGGTTGTGACAGTTGGAATCCACTATGACGCTGCTACAACCGATGAGATAAGTGAAATAATCCAAGTCGTGGATGAGCTTGTGAGTGAGGTCATTTCGTACTATCAAAATGCTGAATAGTCCATCCGGGATGGCTCCAATGGGTTCTTGATGTGCTTGTGAGCTTCAAGTCTTTCGGTCCAATCCGCAGGGCTCTAACGAATCATGTGTTGGAAATAGAAGTCCCTGATGATTCCACTGTAAGACTGGTGATAGATAGAATCGTGGAGATCGGTGGAGATGAGGTCCGGCGTCTGATTATGGAGGGCGACAGGATTAGCGGCAACCTGATAGTGATGCTCAACAAGAAGGATGTGTCAACGCTAGAAGGGGAAAACACTCCAGTACACGAGAACGACGAAGTGGCTGTGCTTCCACACGTTCAGGGGGGTAGTCCGAATCTTGGAAACAATTCGCTTCTATCTTGAAACATACGGATGCTCTCTGAACAAGTCCGATTCTGATATCATCGTAGGCCACCTCGCTTCACTGGGAGCAGAGCGGGTCGAGGATTCTGACAATGCCAATGTCCTCATCTTGAACACCTGTGGTGTCAAAGAGCCAACAGAAGACCGCATTGTACACCGACTTGAAACGCTTTCTGGGGGTACAGTGCCTGTCGTGATTACTGGCTGTCTTCCACGAATCTCCCTCGACCGAATCAAGACTGTGATTCCGGATTTCGCTGCAGTTTTAGGTCCTCAATCGATTGAGTCACTCGGTCCGATTGTAGAACGCGTGTTTCATGGTGAGCGTAGCATAGTTAACCTCGAGTCCGATTCTGGATCGAAGCTCCGCTTATTTGAAGGTCCACCAAACAGCGTAATCTGCACTGTCCCGATATGCGAGGGGTGCTTAGGGAGCTGTGCATACTGTGCGGTACGCTTTGCCAGAGGGGAAGTGCGTAGTCACAGCATCTCTGAGATACGTGACGTTGTCGAGAGGTGTGTTCATCTCGGTTACCGGGAGATTCGATTGACCTCCCAAGATGCGGGTGTCTTTGGACATGATACTGGCGAAGACCTTGTCAAACTGCTAGCAACGCTAGACGGTATTGACGGCGCACATATGTACCGACTTGGAATGTTCAATCCGAACTTGGTTCTTGAATCGATTGACGATATTGTAGAAGTCATGACCTCTGACCACTACTTCAAGTTCTTCCACGTTCCTCTGCAGTCCGGCAGCGACCGCATACTGGAGAGCATGGCACGCCAGTATACAGTGGACCAGTGGAGACTGATTACAGGGATGATACGAAAGAGAATCCCACGAGCGACAATTGCCACAGATATCATCGTAGGATTCCCTGGGGAGTCCAATGATGACTTCGAATTGACACTAGAGCTTCTAGAGAGTATCCGACCAAGTGTGGTCAACATCTCCAAGTACGGCGACCGGCCTGGAACGCGTGCCTCGAAATCTACAGAGAAGGTCGATACGTCCATCAAGAAGGCACGAAGTCGACAACTCTCTGACTCTGTCCACCAAATGGTTACTCAAGAGAATGAAACGTGGATTGGCTGGTCTGGCAGAGTGATTGTCACAGAGCCCGGACCAAAGGGCGGAACAGTCTGCAGAAACTCGGCCTACAAACCAATAGTTGTCCATGAAGACTTGAAATTCGGAACCATTGTCCAAGTGGAAGTAGTATCTGCTCACAGGACCCATCTTGCTGCTCAGAAATGCCGTGACTGAATCGTTATGTCGATGATCTTGCCGGTTTGGGCACTTCTTCTTGCCGCCTCGACCACCTCAAGTGCGGCAATGCCATCTTCTAGGCCTACCTTGGGCTTGTCACCCGTTTCTATGCAGTGAAGGAAGTCGGTAATCACCTGCTGGACCGGCTCTCCATAGACCTTGATAGTGGCACCACGTTCAGGAAGACTGAGCGTTCGACTGTCTGCGGAAGGGGCCTGATCCAAGTCCTGAACCTTGATTATCTGCCCAAACAGGTCCAGTGTCAGAGTGCCCTTGGTTCCCGAAACGTCCATGCTCCGTTTCCTACCCACATACTGTCTTGACAGATGGAAGAAGTGCTGAGCGCCAGATTTGAAGGTAATCATGAGGGTGCCTGCGTTCATCACGTCATTCTTTGTGCTGCCCTGCGCGTACAACCTGGCTTGTCCACTACTTATGCGACTCATGATGTCGAAGTCATGTACTCCTATATCCTCGAATACGTCGCCAAGGGCTGGTATTCTGGAAGGTTGTACAAACCCTCGTCTGTCATGGATAATCATCTGAGGAGTGCCAACCGCACCCTCTCTGATCAGATTCAGTGCACGTTCCACCACAGGATTGTAGATCTCAGAATGACCCACGAGTGTGACTATTCCTTTCTTCTGAAGCAGGGCTGCGACCTTCTGCGAATCCTTGAGAGTCCTAGCCATGGGTTTCTCAATCAGGATCCCTCGTATCTCCTCGTTGTTGTTGGCAATTCTCTCTACAATGCATGCGTGGGTCTCAGTGGGCGTAGACACTACCACTCCATCAATCCTTGCTTGTTCTATCATTGACTGGAAATCATCAAATGCCTCTACATCGTACATTTGCGCTACTTCTTTGGCTGTTTCAAAGTCTGTGTCTGCGACACCTGCAAGTGCACGCATACCACTCAGGATTCGAGCATGGATTCTCCCCATGTTTCCTGTACCAATGATGCCTATCCTTGGCGTTGTCGTGTTTGCCCACTCCTATGATACAACTTTCATTGGGAACCCGCTTTATAGGTTATTCTTGGCTGCTCGTGAGTAGTTTGCCGTAGAGCCCAAGAACTTCGGCACGATTCTTGCACCTGGAAGGCGTGTTTCTGTCACAGATAAGCCCTAGGCCCTTATATCCCTCGGACGACACTTAGGGCCGGTTAAGTAGTCTGAATAGACCTACGGGGTTCCTCCAGGGCACTCGAAGCAGGTCCCTGTCACTCTATCTGCTCCCCGCTGAATGCGAAGACGCCCCTCTCCCACGAGCGCCCTCTCTTTCTGGAACCCCCCTCTTCCAAGGACTGAATACGGCTGACTCACTGACAGTAGTGAAGATGGTGCGGAGGGCGAGATTCGGGAATTCTTCATAATAGTTCAAATACTAAGCCTATCTACTGAACAGTATGGATACCCCGGAAGTCTTCTTGAG
>LRSK01000050.1 GCA_001563325.1 Candidatus Thorarchaeota archaeon SMTZ1-83 | reverse complement strand
GCCACGCCACAGACTTCCACGCATTGCAACACAGGCTCTCACTTACATCAATGAACGCAACCGTAGTTGCCGCTGAGAGGGCCTATGCAATGGCAAAGCTAGCTCCATCCGACATTGATCTCTTTGAACTTCACGATGCATTCTCCATTCTGGAACTCATCAATATGGAAGATGTGGGACTTGCCAAGCCTGGAACGGCCATCGACTTGGTCAAGGATGGTGCGACAGAGGTTGACGGCATGTCTCCTGTCAACCCCACTGGAGGTCTCAAGGCCAGGGGCCACCCGACTGGCGCTACCGGTGTCGCTCAGATTCGTGATGCAGTTATGCAGATTCGCGAGGAGGCGCCTCCAGGTCTCCAAACTGCTTCTCCAGAAGTTGTGCTCATCCACAACATCGGCGGCTTCGGGAATAACATGGTTGTTTCCATTCTCGGAAGTGAATCAAGGTAGTGCCAATTTTCAATCCGTGCGTTAATTCAATCGTCTGTCCAAGATTCTCTTATTAATTCCAAGCCGGTCTACGGGTATCATCTCGTCGTTAGACGGAGAGAGCTGTGCATGCCCGAAGGATTAGCCGTATTGAAGTGGGATAACGAGCTAGGACCCGTTGTAACCACAAAGACACCGAAGAAGTTGATGAAGGGCCTTGACCCGACGACTGCTATGCGAGTATACGGGATCGCAACCATGGGAGAAACAGAAGAATCACAGAGACCTGGGTTCACCTCCCTTGTACTAGACGAGTTCAAGCTCGCGGTATACTACGGGGGTCTGAACAACCACCTGAAAGGACACCCTTCTATGGTATTCCTAGTGCTCGGGCAAGAAGAAGACCCTGATGTATACAAGGATGCCCTTCCCGAGATTGCGACTCAAGTCTTCCTTCATGCTGAAGATGAAGAATACATAGGCATGTTGCCGGGACTCTACAAGCAGATAGTGCGATATACACAGATGACTCCTGAACAACGTCAAGTGTCAATCCTGAACGACCCTATTAGAAGAGGTATTCTCAGAATACTGATGAGAAATGGAACTGTTGAATCATCAATTCTTGAGCAGACTATATTCGAAGAAGTAGGAAGGGAGATAGATGCAGATATTGTACTTCGACCGTTGGTAAAGGCCGGAATAATAGCTACGGGTTGGGTTGAGGGGCTGTCCTCGGAGGTCATCTACCTCACGAGAGCCCTCTTCCTTCTCAGAAACGTGTCCATCAACACTGTCCGTGCCGTCAAGTCTGGTGAGATTCCCGGGGAGGTAGCAGGCCCATTCTTGGATGAAACAAAGGACTTCCACAGGAACTATTCGGCAGACCTTAGGGCTGACCTTCACAAGACCATCTGGAGGGAAGCCGAAGAACTCTCCCAGTATCTCTTGGATGTGGACTCATACGAAATACTCCAAATCCTACGTGAGGGCCCACGAGTTACCAGCGAACTACCAAGCATGTTGGACTTGCCTGAAGCAAAAGTCAAGAAGAAGATAAAAGAGCTTGAGAAGGCAGATATTACCGTTAGGCTGAAGGATGACGCTGGCAATGAGCATGTTCTGCTGAAGAGCAACCCCAAGGTCGCGACAGTCTATCCTGAATGGCTGATTCAGAGTACTGTAGAATCGTACACTGAGGAAGATATTCCCAGTCGTCAAGCAATACATTACCTTGAGGTGCTGAAGCACTCTCATCCCAGCATGGCCTCCACTTTGGACGTAGGGGAGTCGGATTAGTAATGATCCGTGAGATTCACGTGTTCAAAGACAATCAGATACTGTTCAAAGACGTCGTTGTCCCCAACAACGAGCTTGATTCAGATGGAGTCATGACCCTTGTATCCACTTCTGCAAAGAAACTTCAGGAGTGGACAATAGATAGTATGGAAATCGAGCGGTTTCGTTATGTCTACATGAATAGTAACGACACACAGTTCATCCTGACCATGGATCGACAGTCCTCCTTACAGAAGGTCGAAGAAGCTCTGATGAGGACGGTTTCGAAATTCATGACAGCATTCGAGAGAGACATCCTATCTGATAAGTGGATGTCTACAGACTTCTCACCTTATGGCGTCGCGTTCAGAGACATTGTCACTAGAATCCCTGTGAAGGTATGTCTTGCCGGGCACGGTGGTACTGGAAAGACGACCTTGCTTGAACTTGCAACCATGCCTGACCAAGCTCCTCCCTCTGAGTACGTTCCAACCTTCTTCGCAGACAAGGCCTTCTTGGAAGGCGACTTTGCCCCGTACGTCTGCAGCATCTTCGATCTTGGTGGCCAGGACAGGTTTGTGCAAGAGTGGAACAAGATTATTCGCGCGGGGAGTGTGGTGGTCATTCTATCTGATTCTACAGAAGAGAATATAGAATGGACGAAGAGAGTTGCTTTTCCAGCTCTCAAGTCCGATCTTCCGTATGCTCGAGCAATCGCCATCGCAAACAAACAGGATCTCCCAGATGCCCTTACACCAGAGGAAGTGGGTATGATGTTGGATGTTCCAGCATATGGCATGCAGGCCAACAATCCTGACTTCAGAGATCGATGGTTGGAGATACTAAAGGACCTAGTCTTTGAGACCATTGAGTTCAGGATTGTGGGTGAGATTGCAGGTGTGCAGGACTATGACAGGTTGTGGTGAGATATTGGACTCCAAAGAGGTGAACTGAATTGGGTCTCTTTGATAGATGGAGAAGGAAAAAGCCACCTGAAATGAAAAGCACAGTGAAGGCACGGGAAATAATGACGTCGCAGGGGCCAATGCCGCGAGCCACACCAAGACCGTCTTTGGTGAAGCCCGGTACGGAGGCGGCATCAGAAGTCGAAGCGCTGCTGGCCGAACATCATCGTCTTCTCCAAAGAAGAGAGGACCTCCAGAAAGAGAGAACTGAGCTGACAATGAGGCTTGACAGCGGAGAACTGGGAGCTACCGAGTTTCGCAGACTGCTCATGACCATGATTCAGGAAGCCTCTCAAATCTCTGAGAGCCTCAGAGACAATGCATCCAAGCTCACTTCATTAGGTCACCCGGTAGGGGGTATCTAGAGAAGACAGTGCTGACTGAAATTGGGGGTACAGAGTCATTGGCTCGAACGCTTGATGAAGCAATGAAGTTCTTGCAGAACCATGCAGTGACATGGCATCATTGGCTGCTAATTCTCTCATTGCTTGACAGGGGGGGTACAAGCACAAAGGCCGAGATTCTGTCTGTCTACAAGAAAGAGGGCTTTTCACCCTACGTGATTGAGCAACTTCTGAAGACCGACCTAAAAGATCTAGGTGATGCATTGCGAATTGAAGGTGACCTCGATAACCTCACGGATGAAACAGTCATTCGTCTGGCCAGAGATCCCACTTTCATGAGATTCATCAAGAAGCAGAGGAAGTCTGCGCTTCGAAACTTGAAGGTCAGCGACTAGATGACTGGTTCCGCAAGACTCTTCTCAGGCATCGTTTTCTATACTCGGGCGGCTGGGCAATATGAGAATCAAGGCGTCGAAGTGTCACCTTTGTGGGAAGGTGATTGTCCCTCTGAGGAGAACATGCCCTTATTGTGGCGACAAGACCAACGAGATGGTTCCAGTAAATCTCGATTCTCACGGGACCGTCCTCAGCTACACAATCTTGGAGATGCCTCCAGATGATTTTGACCCCCCACTTGTTCTAGCCCTTGTTGAGCTGGAACAGGACGCCGTTGTACTCTGCCTTGGCGAAGAGAGCGACATCAAGAGTATTGTAATCGGTTCTCCTGTTGAAGTGAAACATACGAAAGATGGAAGACTCTCTTTCGCACTCTTAGACTGAGGAAAAACGCCTAGCCATGTGTTCACTTCATTCCCGTTTTCATGCACATCTACCTAGTGATTTAAGAGAGCGCCCGCCCTACCACAGACAGGTGTCAACCATGACTGACTATCTGAGCAGCGCGTTATGGACCGAAGATGAAATCAAGTTCCGAAGAGAAGTCCGGGATTTCTGTCTGAAAGAGATAGACCCAATTGCTGACGAGATTGACAAGGGCCCATATCCACGTGAGCTTATTCGTAGGATTGGTCAAGCAGGGTATATGGGTGTTCACCACGAGAAATCCGTTGGAGGTTCTCAACGGGGTCTTTCCTATGAGATAATCGTGGCCGAAGAGATTTCAGCTGTCAATGCCGGGCTAGACATGGCGCGAATGTCCTCGGCAACTCTGTATGGTATGCCCATAAGCAAGTTTGGAACGGCAGAGCAGAAGAAGAAGTACCTAACCCCCATCATCAAGGGCGAGAAGATAGGCTGCATAGGAATCACAGAACCAGATGTGGGCTCGGATACAGCGGGCATGAAGACGCGTGCCGAGAAGGATGGGGACGATTGGGTGCTCAACGGAGAGAAGAGGTTCATTACAAATGGCAGCGTCTCAGACTATATCTGTGCGTTCGCGATTACAGACCCGAACGTCAAGTCCAAGGAAGGGATGAGTGCCTTCATAGTAGACACAAAGAGTGATGGTTTTTCGGTCGTTCAAGATCACGATTTACTCGGAATGAAGTCTGCACGTGTTTCGTGGTTGAAACTTGAGGATGTTAGAGTCCCACCCGGAATGGTTCTGGGACAACCTGGTCAGGGATTCCACATCCTCATGGATGAACTTGACAGTGAGAGGACCGCAATTGCAGGTGAGGCCATCGGTTTTGGTCGAACACCTTACGAGATTGCCGTGAAGTACGCCAACGAGAGGCATCAGTTTGGAAGACCTATCAGAGCCTTTGAAGGTGTTAGTTTCAAGATAGCAGACATGGCAATGAAGCTTGAAGCGGGCCGGGCACTAACACTCACTGCAGCGCGTATGTATGATAGAGGCGAGAACATCACAAAAGAGGCCTCAATAGCTAAACTGTACACTACCGAAGCGGCCATACAAATCTCCAACGATGCCCTTCAGATACTCGGTGGAACGGGTTACACGACTGACTACCCCATTGAGAGATTCTTTCGAGATGCTCGTCTTATGACAATTGGCGGAGGCACGGCGGAAATCCTGAGGTTCATTATTCAGAGAGAAGTGTACAAGGAGTTCAAGGAGCTAAATAGAATCTAGTTCGCAAAGTATTTCTGAAGACGCGGGTAGCAATGAAATCTAGAATCTGGGGCAGGAGTGGCTCTACATGAGTGTACTCGAGTATCTACTGATATACACTCAATCGGGACTTCCCATATACAGCAAATGCTATGGCACCTTCTGCAAGACTGCCTTCAAGAACCCTGAGCTTCTAGCTGGGTTTCTGTCGGCAGTTGAAACTATCCCGTTGACAATATCAAGCGACTTCTCTTTACAGTCAGTGAAGATGGGAACGAGCGAGATGCGCTTCGCCAAGACAACACCTGGTGGTCACTCAGTTGTGATTGGTCTCTCACAGGACGCGCCAGACGTTGCAGACGAGGTCTTCTCTGCAGTTTCAGACACACTTGCCTCAGATCGTTTCGTGAACCAAGACTGGAGCATCATTTCCTCAGAACTGATGAACTCATTCGAGGAGGAGCTTCTCAGCTCTTCTCTCCCAAAGGCATTGCACGACTACGGGGGCTTTCAGGATAAATGCACCTTGGGCAAGCAATGTCCAATACACACGACGGCGTACCAGTCGCGGGCCCAGAAGATCTGGAGTGCAATCAAAGGCAAGTATGCAGCGTTAAGGGAGAAGATGAGCGGCGGCAAGTAGAAGCCGCCAGTCATCTGATTCTTACAACTTCACTATGGCAATTATGCGGTACTGGCCCTCAATCTCCTGCAAAGAGGCAAGAAAACCATCAGTGGGGTTGAGGTTAAGTAGAGTGTACCAGTCTGTCAAGTTCATCCAGGCTCTTGCACCTTCAATGTATGGATAGGTGGAGTTGTCCGTTCCCAACACGATGTGCGTATCGCCGTCTTCTACGTATGGGGTCACATTCACGACGGTTGCGTTGAGATCGATGGCATCCCCCGGCCCTGGTCCAATCGAACCTCCGAAGAGTGCAACATAGTCCGCTCTAGCGGCCTGCACCAATGTAGCCCCTGACAAAGCACCACCAAGTTCTTGGATGTAGAACTTGTCTATGTTCGATGCATCTACAAGCGCCAACGCATGCAGCCGCATGTCTGACAGAAGGAACTCGTCAGCATCGTCGTCATAGTATCCTTGGGCCCAGTATATTGGTGTATACCACGTCCATTTGATCTCAGTTGGGTTTATCTCAACAGGATATAGTAGTGGCATCGCACCGTAGTAGAACCCGGTCGCTGGTGGTGGGAGCTGCCCTACTACGTTTGCGGCAGCCGCATCTCCGCTGACGTATCCAAATGCACTCAGATCGTGGTAGAAGACAGTATCCTGCGTTGCCCTAAACACCCCTGCTAGAGCCTCTGGGTTGCCTACTGGATGTACCGCAATGAAGGCCTCCACCATGCCCGAGTCCGGGTTAGCGATGTAGCGAGTGTCCTCTGTCATTTCGAGTCGATCGTTGGAGGGTGGAATGAACCAAAGGAGCCCGCCTGCAAACAGGTCGAAAGTCGTTCCTCTTCGATAGCCTCCCCACCTAGAGACTTCTCTCTCGAGCCACTCCTCGGCATATGCCTGAGTAATCCAATCAGGCGTTTCCTCTATGCTGCCGTATGAAACAACTGTTCCGTTCTCAAAGTAGACAGTGGGACCAATAGCTCGTTCGACAAAATCGAACCGTAGCGGCGTTCTTGTCTGAACATAGGCAAGCTCACCTAGTGGGTCCCAGGTTGGATATGCATACTGATACGCTGCCGACATATCGTTCAAGTAGTTGCTGAACCGAATGTCCCTGTCCCACCAAAGGCCCTCTCCTACGGGAATGGTTGTGCTAGTTATGACCTCGGGCTCGTACGCCTGCGGGTCATTGGCGTCTACAACGATGAAACCCTTCACGAAGTTCTCAGCGAGGACATTCGTTGATACTATCGTACATACCCAGACAAGCCTGCCCGCCCGCGTTGTTATGTGCGCGGCAGAAACCTGTACATTTGAACCGAAGGGTGAGATGTGTTGGTTGGCAACATATGCTGCGTACTCTTCCGTGACCAATCTGACCATCTCATCGGGAATGGTTGAATTGAAGAGAGGTTCATCGCTCTCGGCAATCATGGTGTCGAAGTATTGGGCGTTAGATACGTCTGACGTCCATCCTATTAGCCCTGTGAACATAGGCATCAGCATAACAACGAGCAGACCGAAGCAAGTCAAGGGTGCTCTGAGCCCCCTCACCATTTCCTCTAATTCACCTGGACGAAAACCACTAGATATTATCAATAGCAGACCTAGGCTCATTATCAGACCAAGTATAGCCCATGGCAGAGTCATCATCATGAAAAGAACAATGATTCCCCATGCTACTGTTCCCCAGACAAGCCGAAGCGGCAACCACTTGATCAACCTGCTGGGCTGCAACATGTCAGATGAGAAAGGAATTGGTATTGAATGTACAATCAATGAAACAAGAAGGAATAGCATAACGTTCATGAACAGTCCTCTTAGCGTATCTCCATTGATTGTGACCAGATTAACGAGGCTTTTAGCCCTTTCTTCCTAGTCAATTCAGGACGAGGAATCTGGCGTACTTGGGAAGGCTGCGAACATCATTTTCTCTTGAGGTACATCTGGACTGCTCCGCCTGCTTCAAGCATCTCTTGCATTAGTGCGGGAAGCGGCTCACCAGACAGAACTCTAGAGTGGTCTATCGTGAGTGTGCCCTCAGTGAAGTCTATTGTGACTAACTGACCATCCTCGATATCGGATGATATGTCAGGTACTACCATTAGCGGCAGGCCAATGTTGAAGCCGTTCCGATAGAAGATTCGTGCAAATGACTCGGCGACGACGCAACCAATACCGAGGGTCTTTAGCACTGCTGGTGCTTCTTCCCTGGAAGAGCCTCCACCGAAGTTCCTTCCAGCGATAACGATGTCGTCCGGCTTGACCTCTTTCGCGAATTCCGGTCTAAGTATCTCAAATGTGTGCTTCGCCATCTCGGAGTAGTCAAGCATTGTCAGGTGTCTTCCCTGAATAATCAGGTCAGTGTTGATGTCGTCGTCAAACACCCACGCTCTACCAGAGATACTCTTCAGCCCTCACACACTCCTCGGATCTGATATGGTCGCAGTCAACGCGCTTGCTGCGACTGTGGCTGGTGACGCAAGATAGACCAATGAATCAGGATGCCCCATACGTCCTCTGAAATTACGGTTAGTGCTGGAAACACAGACCTCATTCGGACCTAAGACACCTAGGCCTCCGCCGATACAGGCTCCACACGTTGAGTTCGTCACCACCGCTCCTGCCTTGATCAGGGTTTCTACCACTCCGGTCTTCACGGCCTCCATGTAGACCTCCGTGCTCGCTGGAGTGATGATAAACCTAGTGTCCCGATTAACCTTCTTCCCGTCGACGATTTTGGCCGCGATGGCCAAATCCTCCAATCTTCCGTTTGTGCAAGATCCAATGAATGCTTGGTCTATTGGAGTGCCCTCGACTTCAGAAATCGGTCTACCATTATTAGGGCTGTGAGGAGTCGCTACCATGGGCTCCAAGGGGTCTTTCTTCAAGTCAAGGGTAATCTGGTCTACGTACTCAGCGTCTTGATCTGGTTCAACGGGGGCCCATCTGACGTCAGATGCGCGAGTCTTCATCCAATTTCTTACCGTTTCGTTGACTGTCATTAGGGTGCATTTGGCCCCTGCTTCCACACCCATGTTGCACATTGTCATTCTAGAACCCACTGACATAGCATCAATCACAGGACCATGAATCTCAATGGACTGGTAGTTTGCACCGTCTGAGCCCAGGTTTTCTATGATTCTCAGAATGAGGTCTTTACTCATAACCATGTCCGGAATCTGCCCCTGAACATCAATCCGTATCGATTGGGGTACCCGAAACCAGTTCTCTCCGGTAGCAGCGATGAGTGCGCTGTCAGTAGATGCGAAACCAGTAGAGAACGCGTTGAAAGCTCCATAGGTAGTTGTGTGCGAATCGGAGCCCACTATCAGGTCACCCGGCTTAACAAGACCCATCTCAGGAAGCACTTGGTGTGCGATTCCGCAGTTGACATCGCAAAAGTGAGTTATACCATGGTCCTTCACAAAGCGTCTGCTCTTGATGTGCATCTCAGCACTTCTGGTGTCAGCCGCTGGTGCCCAATGATCATTCACGACGAGAATTCGTTCAGGGTCCCATACCTTCTCAACGCCCATGTCCTCCAAAATAGGGATGATTCTGGTCAGGGCCTCATTTACCATCAGGAAGTCAACCTTCGCGACAACTATGTCACCTGCCGCGACGTCTTTTTGCTCGGTGTGGCTTCCCAAGATCTTCTCTGCGAGAGTCTTGCCCAACATAGTCACCTCTCACCGCCGATTTTCTCTAGAGATTTGAGTACTGCATCGGTTACGGTGCCAGTTGATGACGGCGTGACATCTTTCCATTGTCTTCGACATATGTCAGGAGTCCGTGTCTTTCCCTCTCTGAGAACTGACGCGACCGCCTCTTTGACCAAATCCGCTGCTGCAAGGCTGTGCCTATCCTTGTTCTTTGTTCCTAGCCAGTCATACATCATGGCAACCGAGAGAATGGATGCAATCGGATTTGCCTTGTTCTGTCCCTCTATGTCAGGCGCAGATCCGTGAACTGGTTCAAACATTGCGTGCTTGTCCCCTATATTTCCAGAGGGAGCCATTCCCAGACCGCCTTGAATTCCACCTCCCAGGTCGGTGATTATGTCGCCAAACATGTTGGGGGCCACTACGACGTCATAGAACTCGGGCCTCATCAGCGACCACAGAGCCCAAGCGTCGACGTATGCATAGTCTGGCTCAATCTTGGGATATCTCGCAGCTGTTTCACGAAAGACCTTCCTAAAAAGCTGGCACCCGGCGAGTAGATTGCTCTTGTCCACACATGTGACTCGCTTCTTCCCGTCAGATGGCGCTCCTTTTCGAGTTTCTGCCAGTCGAAAGGAGTAGTCAATGACTCTCGCCGCTCCCTTTCTAGATATGAGTCGCAGATCGACGGCCATTTCACCCTCACTTCCCTCCGCCAGAATCCCCCTAGCAGGTACATAGAGACCTTCAGTGTTTTCCCGCACTATCACCATGTCGATGTCTTCATGGGTCTTCTCTCCGAGTGGCGTCGGCACGCCCTCGTAGAGTTTGACAGGTCTTGTGTTTGCATACAGCTCTAGGGTGAGTCTCAGGCCAATGACAATATTGTATCCTGCATGTTTGCCATCAGGCAGTTTCACAGGTTCTCCAGCTGAGTCGAGGGCGCCCACTGCGCCGAAGAGAATTGCGTCGGCTTCACCCTTGGTGAATCTCTCTCCTTCTTCTGACCACTCCCGACCTTCTCTTTCGTAGTACTCTCCACCACAATCGAATGTGATGTCCTCGATGTCAATGCCTCCCGCAGCATCTTTGGCCGCATGCATCACACGTACAGCTTCTGGAATGACCTCCTTGCCAATACCGTCGCCTGGTAGTACCGAAATCTTGTACTTCTTCGGCATCTCTACCACCTAGAAGGAACCAAGCCATCCCAAGTCGTTTCCCCTGTCATCCAAGAGGCTCACCATCGTGTCTATTCGCTCTCCATCAACATACCGTATCTTTGCTCGAATAGTGAAAGGTCTCTTGCACTTATCACATTCTACTAGCCAGTCTTCAGTCACGGGCTCGAGCCCTCTGCCTGCAATCTCCTCCGGTTCTCTCTTCATCTCAATCAATGTAAGCTCCTTGCCGTCACAAGCATAGGTGCATTCTTTCAGTGGAATGCCTTCCATTCCTCTTCTACCAAGTGCTACGAATACTTCATCTGGTAAATCGTCTAAAGATGGAGCCTCGGGCAATCTTCTTCACTCCGTGAGTGAGGACTTCATCCGTTCGGATAAATGAAATGGTTTGGCAATCATCAAGCCTTTCACCGCTAAACATTAATGCTCTGGACTTGAGGCTGGGCCTATGCGTCTTGTTTCGTATTCCAAGGGCGAAAAGGAGTCGATTGGGGTCGAACTAACAGAAGGGGTTCTGGATCTCCCATCAGCTGCTGCCCACTTCGGCATCGAGCACAGAGTACATGGATACAGCTTCCCTATTGCAATGATAGACCTCCTGAGATGGCCTGACGGGATTGCTACTGTTACAGGGCTTCTTTATACCTACAAACGGACTCCCTCTGATGAGCGACCACAAATTCTTCAGAAAGATGAACTAAGACTTCTGGCTCCCATTACACGCCCTGGTAAGATAATCGGTTTAGGTCTCAACTATAGGGACCATGCGGAGGAAACAGGCGCGGATGTTCCTGAGTTTCCGCCCATATTTGCGAAGTTTTCATCAAGCGTTTCCAACCCTAATGACGAGATACCCATCCCAAGGGTGACAAGGAAGCTCGACTGGGAGATTGAGCTCGGGGTAGTGATTGGCAGAATCTGCAAAGAGGTTTCAGTGAATGAGGCTCTCAAGTATGTAGCAGGTTACACTATCGTCAACGATGTGAGCGCTCGTGACCTTCAGAAGGACAATGGCCAATGGACTCACGGGAAGTCATTGGACGGTCTATGTCCCATGGGGCCTTGCATTGTCACAGCAGATGAGCTTGGTGCCGCCTCTGGCCTCAAGCTTCAGACTAGAATTAACGGTGTCATAAAACAGGATTCCAGTACTTCGCATCTGCTACACGGTGTTCCCCAAGTCGTGTCATATCTCTCCGGATCATTCACGCTAGAACCGGGCGATGTGATTTCGACAGGCACGCCTTCAGGAGTCGGATTTGTACGAGACCCCCCCGAGTTCCTTCAGGATGGCGATGAGATGGAGTTGTACGTGGAAGGGATAGGATACCTCCGAAACAGGATTGTGGCAACAAGGTAGATCTTAGACGCGTTAGGAGTGTCCTTCTCTCATTCCTTCCTCTCGACAGCTTCTTCCCTAGGTGTCTATCTTCTTCTTGTCATCACGCGCTTCTGCCATTGCCAAACGGTCTCTTGAAACCTGTATCCACTGCTTCACGAGTTCTATCAGTCGAGGGTTGAGCTCTACGGCGAGTTCTGCATATGCTATCGCACGTTCGTCCTCACCTTCGATGAAATGGGCGTTAGCCTTGTTATAGAACGCTTCAGCGTAGTCGGGTTTGAGTGCCACGGCTGTGGTGTATGCCTCAATCGCCTTCGCACCGTTTCCCAGACGCGACTCGGTATTACCCAGGTTGTTCCATGCCTCGGGGTCGCCAGAATCAATCTCAAGTGCCTTCTCATAGCACTCTTTTGCACTCTTGAAATCTCCCAGGTCGTAGAGGACTGTGCCCTTATTGAACCACACCTCGAAGATCATGTTGTCGATAGCCAGGGCTTCGTCATATGCCTCGATTGCTTCATCAGGCTTTCCTGATGACGCGAGTGCAAGTCCGAGATTGTACCACCCTTCAATAACACTTGGATTCTCCTTGACCACATCACGTAAGATAGCAACCGCTTCTTCATGGAGATTTGCCTCTATCAGGCCAATCGCGCGTTGAAGCTCCCCGTCCTTCTTGGCGTTCAATATCCGACCAATCCCTCGCTACTTGGATTTCCTCGTAATGAGCCGGGCAGCGATGGTAGCCAGCAATCCTCCGCCACTCATCGTGGAAGCGAATGCCTCCACCCAACTCAGCGCCGCACCAAGACCAGTAGTATAGATGAGTGTCCCGATTTGGATGATAAGTCCAAAGACACCCATTCCGGCACCCAACCCTATGAGGATCTTGCCAGTTGTGACTTTATCAATTGTTAGCAGGAATCCTCCGACAATCACAATGTTACCTCCCAGTGAGGCAAGTCCTCCAAGTGTAATCCTAAGGATTTCCAGGGTTTCAAGGAATGGCTGTAGCTCCGGAATTGAGGCTACTATCTCGGCAATCGTGTCCAAGAAACCGACATCTCCGGCGGCGCCAGATACTATAAGCATGAGGCCACCGGCCACACACAGAATGAATGGAATCTTGTTCTTCATTCTGATATCTCCGCGTCCTAAGTCTTGCCGAGAGAGATGCTAGTCTGATTTCGCCATCTGTCTTGCCGCGATGCTGAGGAGAATGCCCAGACCGGAGGTGGTGAGCGCGAACCCTATGAATATATCCAGGGCTACTCCGAAACCCATAGTATAGGCAATCTCCGCAATGTGAATGATGAGGCCTATGAGGCCCATTCCGGCACCAATCCCGATGACGAATTTCCCTGTACCCACCCTTGGGGTGGTCAAAAGGAACCCTCCAACAACTACAGCGATGCCTCCAAGGGCCGCTAGCGCAGCAAGAATGTAAACAATAGGATTCAGAATGTCCACAAATGGTGCAAGCTCAGGAATTGATGTTAGGATTTCTGCTATTGTACCGATAATGCCGATGCTTCCAGTGGCCGCCGCAATCCATAGCAGAATTCCACCAACAAAACTTAGCAAGAAGGGAATCTTGTTCCGCAAACAATCACCGTTTGTGTGATTGTTGATGTGGCCTATATTTCTATTTGAAGGCCGACTAGCTAAATCTTAATCTGATGCGGAACGCGACGATGGTACAACGAAATGGATTGGAGACCGCACTCCTGTAGAATTGAGATAGCACGGCCAATTCCACTGCCTACCTCTTCCGGGGTGTGGGCGTCAGAGCCGACTGTAACAGTATCAATGCCTCCTTTCAGGAGCGCTTGAATCAGCGCTGATGCAGGCATGGGTTCCTTCAGTCCTCTGCGCCATGAAGATGTGTTGATCTCGAAGCCCACTCTGCAAGTCTTCATGCTGTGCACCAGTTCTTCGAGATGTGGTTCCCACAGCGCATGGATGTCCTCTCCGTAGTACTCCTCGCCATATCTTCGATAGATATCGAGGTGTCCAACTATGTCGAAGAGTCCGGACTCTAGCGAATCAATGATTAGTCTGTAGTAGTGGTCACCAAGCTCACTCAGTCCGTACTCTCGAAAGATATCAATCGCCTCTTCCTTGAGGGAAATGGCCTTGTGATCAACGAGATGTACTGACCCTATGATGAGGTCAAAGTGTGTACTGTGGAATGCCTCCGGGAGTTGGTCAATGACACCTGGATAGAGGTCCACCTCTACTCCGAGTCTTACCTTCAAATCTTGGTCTGCGAATGCGTCACCCGCGTTTCTTATACTCGACTCGTAGTCCTCAAGCCAGTCTGGTGAGTAGATGCTTACCTTCTCTCCTCTGAGCATCACGAAATCCTCTTGTCTCACGGGATCCGCATCCAAGTGAGTTGTAAAGCATATTTCTTGAAGCCCCTTCTGAACTGCCGCCTCGCAGAATTCCTCCACTGACCCTCTTGCATCAGCAGAGTACGATGGGTGGATATGGTAGTCGATCATCAACATATCGGCCTCAAGAAGACGCACTTGACGTTACCTACTGGTCCATTCTCGTACTAATGAGTACACTCGTGCAATTAGTCTGGAACCCGGATGAGATCGAGTGCGATTGGTGTGTCCCCCTTAGAATCCTTTGCTTCTTTCAACAGGGCCGCGAATACCGTTGCCAGACCAGTGGTTACAACCAAGAACACAATCGACATTGGCAAACCATAGATATCTCCAATCCAACCAAAGACAATCGGAGACAAAGCCCCTGGTATTGCACCGATTGAGAACAACAGACCAAATGCCAGTCCTTGTGACTGCCTCGGAACAACTTCAGTCTGAAATGCCGTATTGGGAGGAACTCCCAGAAAGAAGAAGAACCCTATTCCGATGAGTACCAATAGGAGCGCGACTTGGCTCAATGATGCGTTGAGTAGCAGCAGGAACGGGGTTGAAACTCCGGTAGAAACAACGAGGAACGGAACTCGTCTTCCAACCCTGTCCGACAAGGGTGCAGAAACGATCTCTCCGACAAGTCCAGCAACAAGCATCACAGTTGTGAAGGAGCCTGCCAGGATTGGATCGTAGGAGTACTCACTCTCTACTAGATAGAGAGGCATCAGAAGAGTGGTGCACCGGAACGACATACCTCTGAGAGCCATCAGGACGACCAGAAGGGCAAAGTTCCGCGTCCATCCGTCTGAGCCATCTCCCTCTTCGTGGCTTCTCTCCTCTTTGGAATGCCCCTTACGTGAATATGCCATGAGTGCGGTCACTGGGACAAACAGGGCAAAACCTGCTATCGAAAGCAAGACAAAGGACTCCCGCCAACCCCCAAGTATGACAAGTAGAGTGACACCTAGGAATGGTATGACCGCCATTCCGACAAGTCCCCCTATAGCTTGGATTCCAGTTGCTGTCGCCCTGGACGTTTTCGGAAACCTCTCTGCCAGTGCAGGAAAGACACTCGGATGGTAACCTGACGCCCCTACTCCTAGAAGAAGCATTGCAGATGTCAAGAAGAGAAAAGTCGTGGCAAAACTGGACACCAACATTATCGCAGCAGCCAGCAGGATACTTGCGGGAATGAAGATGTCTCTCCATCCTTTGTCTCCCAAGTAACCTACAACAAGATGTGATACGGTCATTGTCACAACGGCCGCACTTGTTACTATGCCTGCTTCAGTAAGTGTCAGTGAGAGCTCGTCACGGATGATGGGTAGAAATGGCGACAACGCACCCGTGTAGATATGGTTGAAGAAATGGGCTATTGTTGACGCAATCAAGACCGCGTATGAAGATCTAGTCACCTTGCCCAACTCTAAGACTCACATCCATCATTGCGTGCTTCGGTGGCAACAAGACTTTGTGTTAAGCATACTGATATTGCACCTTCTCGGGTCCTCGTCTAAACTAGGGTCTAATGCTTCGATTGTGTAGTGCACTGGCTATCAGTGCGGCCTCTACTCCAAGAGAATGAAGCTCGCGTAGGTCCTCCCGGCTTCTGACTCCTCCTCCAGATATGATTCCCATATTGGTGTTGCGACAGACCTCAATCAGTCCGGGATGGACCGGTCCTTTGCCAGATCCTACTAGCGAGAGTTCTAGGACTATCAACTCGCGCAGACCTGAAGACTCCATCAATCGGGCCGCATCCCAAGGTCCTTTGTCACGGAAGTCCAAGCACGAGCTGAGCGTCTTCCCCTTCATCAAGTCGAGAGATCCAACAACCTCCTCCGAATGATGCTCCGCGATTTCTCTCATAGCTTCTAGCGATTCGATTGTTTCTGTTGCTATTACCACTCTAGAAACTCCGAACCCCAGGAGTCTTTCAACATCTGCTTGGCTTCTCACACCAGCATCAAGGAGGATCCCAACCCTGTCGGCCAATTCGGTCACCGATGACATGTTGTTTCCAGTTCCTGATATGGCATTCAAATCTGCGACGTAGATCTCGTCAGTGTTGAAGACGTGCCTGAATGCTTCAGCGACGTCAATTGGATCTGACCCCTCCACAATTCTGCTCTTGATTGGCTCATACCTCTCTCTTCGGCCTGCAACTCCATGGACGACTTGTGAATCCATGATGTCCATGACGGGAATTATCCGAGCTTCGCGTTTCATAGCTGACTTTGACAGTTTCTGTAAGAGTCTTATAGCTTACTGACTCTTGTCTACTCCGGGTTGACAATGCGAGTATTTGTCTACGAGCATATTACCGCCGGCGGACTTGCCGAGGAGAATTGGGACCTCAGCTTTGCTGCTCAAGGTTTCGCAATGCTGAGTTCACTTACTCGATCCTTGAAACATGCCGGTCACGAGGTCATTGTCGCCTTTGATTCCAGGATTAGTGAAAAGCTTATCCCCCACACGGCACGGAGAGAGCGAGTTGCAAGTCTTTCTGACTGGTCTGAAGCAATTAGCTCCCTCTCGGAAGATGCAGATTCTGCGATAGTCATTGCTCCTGAGGATGAGGGCATTCTCACCGACGTCTTGGCCAGAATTCGTGCAGACGGATTGGAAGTAATCGGGCCAGACAACGAAACGTCTGCCCTTTGTTCAGACAAGGTCATGTGCACTGAACTGTATTCTGAGCTCTCACTCCCAGTGCCGGCAACGGTGTCTGCGAATCTGGACCAGATTCTTGACAAGTCCTCTGGAATCGAGTATCCAGCAGTCCTGAAACCTGCCGTTTCTTCTGGAGCAATTCACACTAGTAGAGTATCTGATGAGACTGAACTCGAGTGGCTTGTGAATCGCTTTAGGGGGTCCATGCGGAGTCCTCGATTCGTCCTACAGGAGTTCGTTGAAGGAGTCGACTCTAGTGTTTCATTGCTGGTGAAAGACGGGCAGATGCACGTGCTCTCAGTGAATCGTCAGCACGTATCACTGGGGCGACCGGGGTCCATCTCGGGATATCACGGTGGAGAGAGCCCCTTCGTTCACCCAGCAAGTGAAAAGGCTGTTTCCGATGCGAAGAAGATAATTGAGTCTCTGCCAGGCCTGAAGGGATATGTCGGGATAGACTTCGTTCTGCAGGGCGAGCAGGCTGTTCCTATGGACATCAATCCAAGAGTCACAGTGTCTGCCGTGGGTATTGAACGCACGCGAGGGCCAAAGGCACTTGCACGAATACTTGACTGCGCCGAAGGGGCCTTACCGGAGCTTCCACCTAGCAGAGGCTTCTCGCGGTTTGAGGAGTATCTCGACCTACCCACGTCAGCGGACACATCCACACTGGAAGACGACTACGCAAGGGTTATGGTTATTCCGGGGGTGGTGAGTCCTCCGATGCTGCTACCAGGTGGCAAAGGGACAGTGAGGCCTTATGTCTGCGGCTGGGGGCTATCGCGCGAAGAGGCCCGAATGGATTTGGCTGCTGTGGAGAAACAAGTCGACCAACGACTCGGAGTGGTGAGTCCTTGAGAGTGGTCGGGCTAGATGTGGGAGGAGCCAATCTGAAGGGCTGCGGAATATCCTTGGATGAGTCTGGTACTCCCCAAGATATCTTATACAGTCTGAACCATTTCCCAGTCTGGCTTCGAGATCGTACCGAGCTGTGGAGCCTGTTGTCCCAGACAACCTATACTCTCTCTAACAATGGAAAGCCCGATCTCGTTTCTCTTGTTATGACTGCCGAATTATCCGATACATTCGCTACCAAGAGAGAGGGTGTAGTCAGTATTGCACGTGGTGCTACTACAGCGCTCCCAGACTCACGCATTGTCTTCCCAAGTGTCGATCTAAATCTATTGCAGCTTTCAGAAGTTCTTGCTTCACCTCTGTCCGTCGCCGCAGCCAACTGGCCGGTCCTAGCATGGACAGTTGGTCGCGAGGTGCCGGATTGCATTCTTATTGATGTCGGCTCCACGACAACGGATGTGATTCCCATCAGAGATGGTTTGCCAGTAGCCGCAGGAAAAGACGACACCACTAGGTTGATTCATGGTGAGCTGGTCTATACCGGAGCTCTTAGAACAGATGTTTCTGCGATTCTCAGAACTGTTCTAATAGATGGGAGACCGTGCAGACTGTCGTCTGAGTACTTCGCCACTTCAGGCGATGTTCATTTGGTTCTTGGTCATATTACCGAAGGCTTGTACACTACGGACACTGCAGATGGTCGTGGGAAGACCCAGCAGGAATGCTTGGCCCGACTTGCGCGCGTGGTATGCGGTGATATCGAAACGGTTGAAGAGAACCGAATTGCCGACATTGCAGAGCAGGCATGGGAACAGCAACTAGATGACATTCGCCAAGCAATAGACCAAGTCTGTAAGCGACTTTCTGCTGCTCCAAGAAACGAAACTTTCGTAATAGCCGGTCTAGGAGCCCAGTTTCTTGGGAAAGAGGCAGTCAATCGCACCGGTGCCAAAGCTGTCAGAGACTTAGATGAGGTCTTGGGTGCCGAAGGTTCCGCCGCAGCGACTGCTTACTCCGCGGCGCTCTACGCAGGAATCAAATGGAGGCATTACCTGTGAGGGCAGTCATCAAGATAGGTGGAAGTCTAACAAGCAAACCCGAGAATCTCAGAGAACTTATGGAGAGTATCGAGGACCTCAGCACCCGCCACCTGTTGGTGATCGTGCCCGGAGGTGGTCCTTTCGCGGAAAATGTGCGCAAGCTCCAAGAACTCCTAGACCTCTCTGATTCCGCAACCCACTGGATGGCAATACTCGCGATGGAGCAGTTCGGAGAATTACTGTACCAATATACTCGCAAACTCGAAACGTTCAGCGGCAGAGAAATTGGTGAAATGATGCTTCAGAAACGAAGCTTCATACTGCAGCCCTATAGGCTTGTCAGATCGAAGGACGAGCTTCCACACACTTGGGATGTCACAAGCGACTCAATAGCAATGTGGGTGGCAATCCTGATTGGTGCGGACCTTGCCGTGCTAGCTAAGAGCACTGACACAGGTACTCCAAAGCAAATAGGGGTTGAGGAGTCAAAGTCCCTAGCCAAGGACGGTATTGTGGATGCGCATCTGCCAATGATTCACCCCAACTTCAAGGGAAGGTTCTACGTCATTGACGGCAGGAGAAAGGGAATCCTGGACCAAATCCTGCAGTGAGAAAGCCGGGTCCACTAGACTGAGTGGTGCTTGAGAATTCCTTTGAGCTCGGCAACCAATGATGAATCAACTCTACCGCTATTGCGATCCCCGTCTGTTAGAGCAGCAGTTCTTACACCTATGATGTCTGGCTTCAGTCTAGCGGCTCTTGCAAAGGATTCTCCGTTCAACGAACCTGCCAATGCCACCTCAAGATCTTGGTTCTTGGAGTCCAGAACGAACTCGGATACTTCAGAGTCTGACAAGAAATCGAAAAGGTTCCTGCCATCCTTGATTGCAGTATCTAACATCACAACGCCCACACCTATACCCTGCACAATAGACGGTAAATCCAAAGGGTCCAGGGTGCCTGCCCGATTGTGGTCCGCATAGAGTGCGGCTACGGTGATGCTCTCGCGGTTGAACTCATCAAGAGTCTGAACTACTGAGCCTAGGATTCCTCTTGCGTCTTCATGGTTTCGCGTGCCGTGAAGCCCCACTTTGACATAGTCAGCACCGGCTATCGAAGCACCAAGCGCAGCTTGGGCAACAGTTCCAGGAAGATTAGGGACATCACCAAGAGCCGCACTGACCGGGATACTCTTCCCGACTGCCTTTTTCACGCGCCTGATGAGTTCCGGAACCGCCGCTCCTAGTGAGCCTGCGGTGGGGTCTTTCACGTCTATTATGTCAGCTCCACCTGCCACCGCCTCGGCGGCATCATTCTCGTCAGTCGGACTGACTAGGAGCTTCGTCACACTGGACACGCTCCTGTGGAGCATATGTTTCCCTAAAGACTGCTCCGATTGAACTATGCAACCACTTAGAACTCTCAAGGTCTATATCAAATCGGAAATCCACTTGACTATCTGTAGGGCAAGTCTATCATTGTGTGTGGAGGAATAGAGCTCGTTGATTCCCCAGTTGTCGATGAAGAAGTTGGTTCCCGTTACCACCAATCTGCCTCCACCGGCTCCCTGCACACTGCTGAGAACAGTGGAACCTGAATACGGATAACGACCAAGCCAAACTGAGCCCCCGGGCACAGTCACTATCGGAGCGCCTAGGTAATCGAAACTTCCCACTGCGCTAGTGATAGTGTGAGCTGCAATGTGAGTGACCTCAACCGTATTGTAACCATCAGAAATCTCAGTGAAGCCAAATGAGTAGCCTGACCAAGAGATGAAGTCATTGATCTTCGCTATGTCAAGACTCTCATTAGAGAGTGCAGCAACAAAAATGCCTCCTCCATCATCATAGTAGTCGTGATACGCCTGCTCTGCGGCAGGGTCGAAGGGCAAAGAGAACCATTCTGTACTGTCTGGGTCCGATTCGTTGGTGTCCCATGCGAATGCATCTAACAAGACAACGGCGTCAAACTCCTGTAAGTACGAGAGCGTAATATGGGATTCATCGCGAATCTCCGTGACCGAGATGTCGTTATCGGTGAGAAGGCGATAGAAGTCTCTAAACTGACCGTATGTCGTATCTATAGACCATGTCGTATAGCTAATGTCGAAGGCCACCCGGGCCACTGCGGTGGACACGTCGAAATCTACACTCAAGGTTGCCGTGCCGAAGCTCGAAGATGTAAAGGTGATATGACTCTCGTAGCGAGTCGCTCCAGATGAAGGAATCTCCACAGTGATTGGGACTTGGCCGGTCTGGTTGATTGTTGCATCTGTAGGCACTACGAACATCGTTGGTTCATCACTGTCGACGGCGATTTCATAGGTTGTAAGTCCAGATGTAAAGACTTGAACACTGAAGTTGAATGTGTCTCCATAGAACATTTTCTCATAATCAATCGGCAATACCCTCGGGTGGACATAGGTTATCGCAGGCAGAGAGCCATTGGTCGATTGTGAAAGAATCACGTCCTTTGAGTTCTGAAGGCTGAGCTGCCCTGCTCCCACCATGTACTCTGGATGAGGTATGCCTACTGCCCCCTTCATGAGAGCTGTCATGATAGACCCCGCGGTGTAGGCGATTCCGTTGTCAGCGCAGAAAGCAATCAGGTCTGCTGCAGCCGCAGAAACACGCGGAGCAGCGAAGCTTGTTCCGCTATATCTGTATGTTCCAACATCAAAGTACCCCCGAGCAGCGAGGTCTGGCTTCATGTATCTAGAGGCTGTTGGCCCTGGGCTTGTGAAGGATGCGGGGTCTCCGAACTCAGTCAGTCCTGCAACTGCAAGACATTTCTCGAACACTGCTGGTGAGTTTACCTGGTTCCCGGCAATTCCATCTTCGCCCTCATTACCGGCCGCCGCTACCAAGATTACTCCTCTATCGAAAGCCCAAGCAATGACCTCTTCCAGTGGGTCCTCATAGCTCGGGAGTGAACCGAGGCTCAAGTTAATCACACTGCAGTTCATCTCCACAGACCACCGAATTGCAGCGATTAGTGCACTTGTTGTTGCGGTGCCGCTCGGACCGAGAATCTTTGCGTTCACGATTATGGCGTTTGAGCTGAGGGATGCAATCTCCTTGGCGACTACTGTTCCGTGAACGCTCCCATCGGGAGCAGAGTCAGTGAGTGTTGTGTCTTCTACTAGGTAGCCATATTCTGACAATACAAAACTCGTCTGGTTCGCGACCCGTCCCTGCAGTGAGTAGTCAATGTCGATGCCTGAGTCGATGACAGCAACCTTCACGCTCCCACTGGTCGGTCCAAATAGGTCGCCAAGAGGCAAGAGCATAAGGAGCCCCCCCGAGATGACGAGCATGAAGATGATAATTACGGATATCATCTTCAAGTTCGAGGAAGATCTCCTCTGCGGTTCGTAAGGGAAAGGCTCAAGATATCGAAGCATAGCGTGCACCAGAAAGCGCGATTTCTTCTACTTCCAGTTGCCAATTTTCCACAGATGAACCTATCGAAGCTGGAAATCTACGTTTGCGTTTGACTATACGTGAACAGAGCTGTAGATTACAAGTTCATTTATCTGCAGTATCTCCATGGAGACGTGCAGCGAATAAGAGGGACTGCGATGACCGCCGACGATGCCACCGAAATGGTCGCTCCTCCTGCCCCCTTATACCATTCAGAGTCTGTGGAGGAGGTTCTTACGCAGCTTGAGGTGGATCCAAGAGAGGGTCTCTCAGATTCAGAAGCAAGGAGGAGGAGGGACCAATACGGTCCCAATGCAATCCCGAAGATTCGCGGGTCTTTCTGGAAGGTCTACCTCGCTCCTATCCTCAACTGGCTGATTAACATCTACCTGATCAGCTCCGTTGCCCTAATTGTACTGGCCTACGCATTCCCTTCGACTGAGAACCAAATCGCTCAAGCAAGTGTGTGGCTCGGAATAGTTGCTGTGAACTGCCTAGTTGCGATCTTTCAGCAGTACCGGGCACAAAAGAAGCTCGAGGCTTTGGAACAGCTCTCGGCCGGTGAAGCTCGGGTTGTTCGTAGCGGTTCAGAGATTAATGTCACGCCCACTGAGATTGTACCGGGTGATATCTTCATCCTAGAACAGGGTGACAGAGTACCGGCTGATGCTAGAATCTTGTCTGCCTCAAATCTCACCACCAATGAAGCGTCTCTGACTGGCGAGAGTGTTCCAGTTGAGAAGGATGAGAAGATACAGGCTGAGGCAGATGCACCTCTCACCGATATGAGGAATATGGTGTTCTTCGGGACGTTCGTAGCCACTGGTTCCGCTAGGGTCGTGACAACTACCACTGGTGGTTCTACTGAGATAGGGAAGATACAGGGCACCCTAGGAGAGCTGAATACTGG
>LRSK01000049.1 GCA_001563325.1 Candidatus Thorarchaeota archaeon SMTZ1-83 | reverse complement strand
GAGAGTGATACGACATCGATAACAATCACGATTGTGCCCCACCGAACGACTCTTGCAGCAGTGCACAGCGAAAGGACACCTTTCGGAACTGAAACGTATGTCGATGTGACCTACCTAGACGTAGACGGCGGCTCGGTTGTCATACCATCTGGCAACCTTAGCCTCATAACGGCGGATTGGGGTACAGGCTCGTCAACTCATGGAACATACGGCTTTTGGATAGATACCACCGGATGGGCTATTGGTGTCCATTCTGTGAACCTGACCCTCGAAGCTACAAGTTCGCCGCGATACTACGAGGATGCAGCCATCTCAATTCAGATCAACATACGAAGACTCAACGTGTTTGTGAGTTGGGAGCATATGGATCCGTTCCCATATGGCAGCGACTTCGAGATGTACCTGCATGTAAACATCAGCGAGCCGAGGACCGCATTTGATGGGAATCCCATTAACAATCTGCCTAGCGACTACTTCTTCGCCGAGAACGCTACCGGCGCACCATACACAATCATGAACCTTGTCTTCCTAGGTAATGGTGAGTATCGCCTGACTATAGACAACAGCGCGTTCTCTGAGGGTGACTATACCATAGTGGTGTTCGTGGACTTTCAGGTTTCAGACAACTACGCAGACTCACAAACTGCAATTGCAGAATTCAACTACAGAGGAACACTCACTGCGCTTACATCTCCGGACTATCCACGGGTTACAACAACATACGGCACGAATGTTTCAGTGACACTTCATTATGTTGACCTCGACAGAAGTGAGAATATAACCACAGCCACTATCACAGCAGAGGGAGCCTCTATATCGTGGCTGCACACTGGTGACGGCTATTATGATGTTCTTATCATCGTAACCGGATGGGACCAAGGGTCTCACTATGTCAACCTAACAGCGGATGACGCAGGCTATGAAGGAAGGACCTTGACATTCGAGGTTCTAGTTCAGATAGCCTATACTTATGCCACACCAACAGTGACAAGTCTGGACCTGCCACTGGGAGATACAGGAGTGTTCTATGTAGATTACTGGGACATCATACACGACACTGCTATCGAAGGAGCAACAGTGAACCACGACTGGATGCACGCGGTAGGCGTGACATGGACAGGGTCCCAGTACAGAGTGGACTTCTCGAGTCTGGACACGGATGCCCTCGGAAGCTACACGGTGTTGTTCAACTTCTCAAAGGGGCCAAACTACCAGTTCGGTTACTTCAATCTCAGTGTGAACTTGAGAACTCATTACACAGAATTCCGACTTGCGAGTGCAGTTGAACCCACTAGCTACGCGGGAGTAGTCAACGTATCTGTGTACTATGGAGACCTCGACAACGATGCAGGTAACGCATCATCGCAGATCAACTGCTATGTCATGAATGAAACTGGCGGAGTGCCAATACTGTCCTTTGACAATGACACATACCTGGGCAGCGGCTATTACTTGGTGAGAATATCTGCGTCCATCTTCGGTGGAACAGGCCTGCACAACTTCACTGTCTACTTCAACTGGACTGGTCCTGGACCGAAGTACTACAACGGACTTGCCCAAGCGTCAGTGAACATCATAGGAGAAGAATCGAAGCTTACCATCTTGGATTCACCAGGTCCAACTCCATATCTCGGCAACATGAGCTATACCTACTTCTACAGTGAGTTGTATAGCGGGAATGGCATCACAAACCAGAGCCACGGTGGCGGCAACGTCCATGCGTATGTTATATTCGTGGGAGAGTCAATAGACCCGTCATTGATTGCGATCACAGAGCCCGATCCAATCGGCAGACCGGGTCACTACGGAATCGAATTCAACAGCACAATCCTTGGACTCCCCGGAGTGTACACCATGAGAGTGTATGTCAACTGGTCCACTGGAGTTTCACCGTTCTATCCGAATCAGATGCATTCAATCCAAGTGAGAGTCTTATCAAGGAACACTATCTTGTCGGTTACTCCGCCTTCCACCACCCAATATGGAACCAATGCAACCTTCACATTCACATACGATGATGCCACCGACGTCGTACTGACACCAATTGCATTCAGTGCGCAGATGCAGCTCGACTTTAGTCTGCCAGACCATTCCATATCCTACGACACCGGCTCGAGAGTATTCACGGTTTCCTTCAACACATCAATCCTAGGAGCATCTCTCGGAGCTAAGTCATTCACAATCAGTGTCACATGGATAGGAGCTCCGTTCTACTCCAATGTAACAAATCATCTTGTCCTAGTCACTGTGTCATATCGTGACGTTAAGCTCGACCACCCGACTCCAGATCCGACCCCATATGCAAATGACGCCACTTTCATCGTGACGTACACAGATGTTACTGGGGGTTCATCAGGTCCGATAGATGGCGCGTCAATCACACTATTCAGCGGTGCTTCAGGCATTCCAGTGCTATACTATTCGGTAACACCCCTGGGAAGTGGACAATATCAGATAGATTTCAATACTAGCTACTTTGCTACACCCGGCTCACATTCACTTGGAGTGAGTCTTACTCCAGTCCAGTTCTACTATGCTAGCATGAACTCAACCCGAACAGTCATTGTCATGCGTAGGATCACCACTCTCACCGCGGAGCCCGTCGGGGTCCTACCTTACAACTCATCTATCAATCTAGTCCTATACTATAGAGATTATCTCACTCTTGCCAACATAGGGAATCTAACACAGCCAACGACGATTCAGTTGTTGAATGGCAGCTCGTGGCTCTTCACCTCACAGTGGAGAGGTGCGACTGAGAACTACCTGCTTGTCATAGAAACATACAATCAAGGCCTACAGGTCAACACCCCTTATGTTCTTCATCTCAACATGAGTTATCCAGACGTGGCTCCCTTTTACAGATGGTCTGACGTCTACGTGTCGTTCCAGTTGAGATATCGAGCCTCCACACTCGAAGTAACAGAATCACCATTGCCGACACCATACCAAGACCTTGTGAATTTCACGTTGTTCTACCAAGACCTTGATTCGGCATCTGCAATCCCAGGAGCTTCTATTGAGGTCTACAAAGGTGTAACCCAACTCGTCATGGACTCTGACTTCTATTTGGTCGATCTTGGCGATGGCCACTATGGCATGTCAGTAGAATCGACATCCCTCGATGGACTTGGCACAACAACACTAAGCATAAGCGCATTTTGGACAGGCGGTGCCCCCTATCACCAAGATGCTGGATTGTCGCTCGGATTGAGCATCACTCAGAGGCCTGCCAATGTCGAAATAACTGAACCACCGATTCATACACCATTCCTAGAAAATGTGACATTCAGTTTCAGGTACTACGACGCCATCACGAGCCAATCAATCGCGCTGACTGTGGATGACATATCTGTATTCAGTGCACTCACAGAGCTTCAACCAAATGAATTCACACTTGTGGAGACTCTAGGTGTCTATTCCGTAAGCATCAATTCAACAATACTTGGCGCTGCCCTCGTTCAGAACTGGAAAGTAACGGTGTCTATCGACTGGAACGGTTCTGTGGCACCCTACTTCACCGACGACCAAGTTTCGGTCCTTGTAACCACCACAAGCAGAATGGGGACAGTCACCCTTGGAATGGCACCCACAGTTCCCATCGGAGACAACATGACTCTTACATTCCAATATTCTGACGTTTCTCTGGGCACAGGAATTGGCAACGCAATCATCGACTTTGACTGCGTGAATCCTTCTGGATTACTGGAGAACATCGACTACTGGATATTGGAAGGAGTTGGACTGGATGTGGGCAATTACACTATTCTTGTAGATACGAACAACCTAGGAAACCCTAGACTCTACAACTTCCGACTCCAACTACTCTGGAGTTCATCCACTCCACCCTACTACCAGAACACCTCAGTGATGGTTCTCTCGGGCTCCTCAAGACTTGTTCAGGCAATACTCACCAACGAAGTGCCAAATCCAATGACTGTTCCACTCTACCACAATGTTTCAGTTAATCTAGTCCTCTCAGACATAGATCATGGGCTACCGATTCAGAATGCCGAATCGGTGTTCTCCGTCGAGTATATGTCAAGTGGAATGCCACCATCCACTTGGGACATCTGGGTAGTGTCTGAGGGAGTCTATGAGCTTGTAGTAAACTGTTCAGATGCGGGTGCCATTGGAACTAATGCGCTGATTGTCGGAATTGATCTCTTCCCCTACCAGCCGTTAGAGATTCAGATACCCTTCCAGATACGATTGCGTGATGGAGAGCTCTCAGCACAGCCACCTACTGATGCCATAACAGGAGAAACGACCTTTACCATAATCGAACTGATTGACGTTGATGCCAACAACACTCCGCTTGCGGGTGCCACTCTGAATATCGCCTGGGGAGACGTCTTCAGCTATAACGATCTAGGCGACGGCAGCTACAATATCACGCTTTCAGCCTCGTCACTCAATGAAGGCGTACATACTCTCGTTGTCGGAGCTGACTTGACTGACTACTTCATCGCAGACATAAGTGTAAGCATAGAACTTCATCCTATTGATGCAGAGCTCGTTCTACCGGTGTCCACACCCAGCGTCTACTGGGGAGACAACATGACGGTTCATGCCTACTACAATGATACACTACACGACTCTCCGATATCGGGCGCTTCGGTCGAGTACGAAATCGGAGTGCTGTCAGACATTCTCACCGAGGGAGCCGTAGGAAACTACTCATTCACTCTTGATACTGGCCGCCTTGCCCATGCCACGACCTACATAGTCACCATAACTGCAGAAAGGACAAACTACGAGTCGGTTTCAGCCCAAATAGTGGTCAACGTGCTGAAGCTTCCTGTCAATATGGCACTTGAAGCAGGATTGGAAACACAAGGCCTCTTCAGAGGACAGTCCGTCAATGTGACAGTCTACGTCAGCGACACCTACAATCTTGTGCCTCTCACAGGTGCAGTCATTCTTGCTCAATGGATGGGAAAAGCTGGAGAGTACACTATCGAGGCCGTACCAGGGAACCCTGGCTACTATTCGGGCGAGGTGGATACGAGTTGGGCTGTTCCCGGTTCCTACAGACTGGACATTAGAGTAGTCAAGGACAACTATCTCGAAGATGATTCAATCATCGAAGTCACAGTCCAGCAGATACCAACAGAGGTATGGCTTGATGCTGAAACCAGTACCTATGCCACGCGAAGTTTCAATTGGTCTGAAGAAGTCCATATCGGTGTCTATGTGCTAGTTCCAAGACTCAACACGACACACCCGTTCACAACCGGACTCTCTGATTGTACAGTGAAATGGATGATATCTGGAATCTCTGCTTGGGAAGAGTTTGAGAACGGAACCGCAATGGGAGGGCCAGGATACTTCTACTACAACCTCAGCACTGCAGAATACAGGGCAACTCCCTATACCATTCTGATAAGTGCAGATCCTGGCGACTCTACCTTCTCCCAGAATAGCACCTATATTGCTCTCACCATCGTGCCACTCAAGACGTCTGTTGAGTCACCCTATGAAGAGCCCCACGTATGGGGATGGGCAGGCACAGTCGAGTTCCAGTATTGGGACTTGGTGAGAAACATTGGTGTGGACACCGCTTCTGTCCAGTTGAACTGGGACGGTGCTGTCTCCTATAGCTATGTGGGTAATGGCACGTACTCTGTGTTTCTGAATACCTCACTAGTAGACCGAGGCGACCATTCGGTCGTAGTCATTTTCGGGAAGGAGAACTTCCAGACTGCCACCGGGTTCTTCAAGCTGAGAGTGCTGGAGGTATCCACTGAAACGGTGGTATATTCACCTGAGCTGAATCAAGTGGACGGAGACCCAGCAGAGCTTCTGGTTCCGTTCGGAGATACCCTGGACATCACGGCGTTCTACAATGACACAGACTATAGCAGGGGAATCCCAGGCGCTACCACCATGCAAGCAATTGTACTACACTCCGAGTTCATAGAAGACAAGGACTCCTTGCCCATGGTTGATCTCATGGATGGGAACTACAGCATAGCGTTCGACTCGACGAGATGGTCAGTTAGCGACGAAGTCTACCGCGTCATCATAGATCTCAGGTTGGACAACAGACGCTCTTCTAGGATGGAGATTCAAGTCACAATAATCAACTTGCCCACGATTCTTGTCATCGAGCCACCGACAACTGTCCGCCTAAGCTACAGTCAGACTTGGTCAGTATGGGTCTACTACTCTGACGCCTGGAAGGGCCACGACGGTGCTGGAATCGGAGGTGGATTCGTGAACGCGACCAGCCTTAGTCCGACGTACGTTGTGGTTGTGGCGAATGAATCTGGTACCCGCGGGCCTGGTTGGTATAGAGTTGACATTGCTTCAATGAGAGCGGACGGAAGTGCAATCATCAACATCGTTGTTTCGAAGCCGAACTGTGACACTGCTTCTGCGTCTCTCATAGTAGAGATAGAACCGAGCGACATGGATCTCCTCATCGAAAATGCTGTGGTCTTTGGGATACCAATCGGTTTTGTAGTCCTCATTGGAGCATTCTTGTGGAGGAGGATATTCGCCCTTCCGAAGCTTCTGCGAAAACTCAACGGCATGGTACGGGCGCTCAGACGGGGGAAGATACCCGCAATCCCAGATGAGGTCAAGTCCAGGCAGCAGATTGCAGCAGAGCTGTTCAATGTTACATATGCAGACCTCGAAATAGTGAGAATGCCTAGCGACATGCCACCGCATTCTGTGGTGCTGGAGGTACCTGAGATTGAAGAACTCATTGTCCAGCTGTCGATACTTACTGAGCTCACACCAGAGCAAGAACAAGACTTCAGAAATGACGTATCGAAGATGAGGCTCAGTGAGCAGGTGAACTTCGTGAAGGAGGTCATCACTCAGGAGTCAATCAAGAGGGGTAGAGCAGAGGGCAAGACAATGGAGCAGGTTTGGGATGAAACCAGGGCGCAGGCTCGTGCCATAATCCGAGGCGAGGAGTTGCCTGTGGAGCCATCTAAACCTGAAGCCAAGGCAATATCAGAACCCGAGCCGATTCCTGAAGAGGTGCCCAAAGAAGCACCTGAGAAGCCTCTGGACGAGCTACTTGGGAGGCTAGCGGAACATGAGATTGAGATTCTAGTGGAGAAGCTGAGAAGAGCAGGCCTCCCAGAACACGAAGTCCAGAACATTGTAGAACAGGCCAGGCAGTTGCCTAGGGAACTCGTCGATGAATTAGTGAAAACCATTCTAGGACCTGGAGGTGGCGAGGAGTGATTCATGTGAGAAGATACAATCGTTCCTCAACGCATATGACGCGGATAGTCGCCATTGGCATGCTTCTAGTGCTGCTCATTCCAACTCCTTTCACGCAAATGACGAATCCAGCTTGGATACAAGAATATAGTGCATTTGATACAATTGACACGGTCCATCGTCAGTCGGCGGGCAACTCTTACACAGGAAGTGGGGTTCCCAGGATTGTGAGGCTGACAGGCCAGATGACGAGCCAATCTACATTGCATTTGGATCACTCCACTTCGGCTGTAGCAGGCATCGTTCCTCCGTCAGGATGGTCAGCAGACTCAGTTTCTGCCAACATTGAAGGACTGTTCACAATAGTCGACGATGTGCTGTTCAACGGAAGGCTGAACGACCACCATCTGGAGAAATGGCTTGGGCTAGGGTACAACGCCGAAGACGTTTGGGTCCCGGACGGATGGACACTCACAGTGGATGAACAAGGACCAGGTTCTGGCCGCAGCGGGCATCCTACAAACGGATTGTTCGAGTTTAATAATGACTCTGCATCAGGATACGACGACACAATGGGATGGATCCTTGAAGCAGTCTGGAGCAGTGGCAATGAATTGACTGCTGAGGATGAGGTTTACCTCAGTCAGACGGTCTCCGTCTTGGCCAGGAGCGTCTTGTCAGCGGAGGTGAATTTCCTCTACAGACCTTGGGCCACATGCGACCTTGAAGACCAGACCCATCTCTTTGTAAGACTTGCAGGACACGAAACGAAACTGCATGTCCTCGAACCTGGTGACCCGCTCAACACTTGGCTAGAAGCATCAGTCACTATTCCATCAGAAGCATTTGAATCACTCTCAACTCAAAATGCACTTCAGCTGGACATCGGCCTTGGTACGGACCTCGCAGGTGCCCAATCAGAAGGACGAACTACCCGTATCTTCATAGATGAAGTAAAGCTGACCTTGAACATAGCCGCTTTTCCTGAACAAGTCGGACTGATGGCAAACGGTACTGTTGTCAGCAGCTATCGTGCAGAAAGCATCATTGCGCAGGTTCCAGATGATGAATACATTAGCGGGGTCTCGGGGCGTGACTGCAGAAGCTGGCCCTCTGTAGGTGTCCATCTTGAGGGTCTAGAGAATGACGGGGTACTTGATGTTGGTGTCTGGGGCAACACGGGATGGAACGACGCTGACGCGTATCAGATTGCCTTCCAGTTTCCTGCTGACATTCCTCAGGGTGCAATAGTGACTTCAGCACGACTTGAGATTGAAGGCGACGCTGATGCCCCTGCTAATAGGGCGGGGATGAGGATTCACGTAGCAGACGAAGACCTTGTTAATCCGTTTACCGCAGGGTTCCCAGTGCTTAGGGATAGATTCCAGTGGGTTGACACTAGCGCTGATTGGTATCCATCTGGAACATGGGTTGGAGGCCAGAAGTACCTGTCTCCAGATTTCGCGGGCCTTGTTCAGAAAGTCGTATCAAGGCCAGGTTGGATCAGTGGTAACTACATGTGTATTATGCTTGACTACGCTGGCTCCGCAGGATATCAGGACTACAACAATGCAAGAGGATCTTCACACTTCACTCAGTCAGAGCTGGCCCGACTCTATGTTGATTTCGTAGTACCTGAAGAAGAGGATACTGTGTCCTCCCTCGAATTCCAGAAGAACATCATTATAGACCATACAAGAGTCACTTCTGATCTTGTAGACTTCCCAGTTCTCTTGGACTTCTATGATACAGACCTCCGTACAGACGTGCAACCTGACTGTGATGACATCGCGTTCGCAATCGACGGAGAACCACTTGCCTATGAAATTGAGAGCTTCGACCAGACCTACAACTCTACACACGCACACTTCACGGGGTGGGTTGGTGTGCCCTACCTTTCTTCAACAGCGGATACGGTCATCACCATGTACTATGGAAACCCAATGTCAGGAAATGGAGAGAGTCCGTCGGGAGTGTGGGGACAGAATTACGTTGGCGTCTGGCACCTAGATGAATCAAGTGGGACCGTTCGAGACTCAAGTACATATGGTGGCACAGGCATTCCCCGGGGAGGGGTCACTCAAGCGGTGGCAGGTAAGGTAGGAGATGCCTATGACTTCGATGGAATTGATGCGTATGTTGATTTTGGAGATCCAATCGACGGGCATCTTGATTTTGGCACTGGAAGTTTCACTATCAGCCTGTGGCTGAAGATCAATGCGAGTACAGGAACTTGGCAGGTTCCTCTAAACAAAGGACACCCAAGCATCCTTGAGAGTGGCTATAGGTTCGAAACAAACACTGCTGCAACAAACATGTACTTCCAGATGAGTGATGGCATCAGTTACGAGACCAGCAATACTCAGAGTCCTACAATGGGAGCATGGATGCATCTTGTTGCACGCGTTGACAGGAGTAGCAACGATCTCTATCTCTTCAAGGACGGTAGTTACAGCGGTTCTGTTGACATTAGTGGCATAGGGAACATAGACTCCCCGGAGGCACTTACACTCTCTCGAGGACTCCAACTTATCGCTTCGATTGACGGTGGCCTTGATGAAGTCCGTATGTCCGATACCGCCCTGACGGATGACTGGATTGCAACTGAGTACAATAACCAATACGACCCGTCCAGCTTCATCACAGTCGGTAATGAGATGCTCACAGTAGATGGACATCCAGCAAACTTGCGCTTCTCGACAAGCCATTTATCACCTGTGACTCTCGACGTGAGTATTGAGCTGAAGGTAGCGAGTGATGTCGATTCTCTTGACAAAAGTCTTTCTCCGGGCACCTCCTTCTCGGCGGACAATGGTTCATTGACGACTTGGACTGCCCTAATTCCAGTCACACCACCTGAAGGAGTGGAGGAAGTTGGTTTCAGCATCAGCTATCCGCAGCGTGATTGGGGCCCGATATCCGTGGTTAATCCTTCTGGAGCGACAAAGACAGAACCTGCCGATTGGGTGGCTCAATGGGACTCTCTGATTGTGCCAGCCGCTGCAGTCGACGAGTATGGTATATGGAAAGTAGAGTTTCTACAGGATACGAGCATCTTCGACTTGCAAGTGGGCCCCTCTGGTGGTCCTATGCAGAACACGGCTTCCTTCTCCGTCAACGATGAGATGGAGTTCTTGGCGACCATTCCTCAGCTTGATGGAGAAAGGACCACGTTTGTGCTTACGGACCCAAGCGGCGCTGTGTGGCACTCCGCGACAAACACAACTTCAGGAGGGTCTCTGCACGAGATTCCATCATTCAGATACAGAAAGGACATCGTCATCGACCATACTCAAGTGGATGGAAATCTTATCGACTTCCCTGTATTCATCGACATCTCAGACAGTGACCTGCGCAACACGGACAGGGTGCAGCCGGACGGAGACGACATACTCTTTGTGTCGAATGGGATTGTACTGGCACATGAGATCGAGATATTCAATCAGACTAGCAACTCAACACATGCGCGCCTTGTTGCATGGGTGAAGGCTAATCTCTCCAGCACAGTTGACACTACCATTGCGATGTATTATGGAAACCCGATAGTGGGATCTCAGGAGAATCCCTCTGAAGTATGGACAAGTGACTTCGTGGGCGTCTGGCACTTGGATGAATCACTTTCAGGAGTTGAAGGCGAGATTGTCGATAGTACATCCTATGACAATGACGGCTATAGCCGTGGTTCTATGGACTCAACCGACTCTATCCCGGCCAAGCTCGGAACAGGAATCGAACTCGATGGAATCGATGACTTCCTTGTGGTTCCTGATAGCTTGAGTCTCGACTCAGTCGTTGGGCGGGGAACACTCGAAGCTTGGGTCAATTGGCAAGACTCCTCGGACGGAAGGTATCAGAGAATCATGGTCAGCAGCAACAGGTTTGCGGGCCCCTCAACAGCCCACAACGACGGCTTCGAGTGGGGGGTTCAGCCTGAGGGTGACAACTTCTTCTACCCATGGGGTGGGGACCAGCCAAACTACAATATGGCAACCAATCCGTTTACAAACGGCATATGGCACCGTGTGACAATAACATTGGACTACTCCTCAAAGGAAGTGAAGCTCTATCTCGACGGCAACCTTCTGACTTGGACCTCTGAGAACGTACCAACCTACTGGGTAAAGCTTGCCTCCTTGGATGACTGGTTCTGGGGCGGCACCATGGAACCATACCACCGTGGCGACCAGTGCATGGCTGGAATGTTCGATGAGATACGCGTTTCGGATGTTGTCCGTTCCGCTGAGTGGATAGCCACTGAATACAGCAACCAGAACGATCCAGATGGATTCTACGCGCTGGGGAGCGAGATGGCGAGACCTACGACAGAATCCAGCATACTGAAAGTTGTAGACTCCTCTGCGGATCAGGGATTGTGGACAGTCAGCTCTTGCTATAATGCAACCGGACCCATAGCTGACTACGCAACGAGCTTGTATCAACGCCAGTTTATTGTAAGTCACAACTCAACCCTAGCATTGAGCGCCCCTAGCGATGCGATAGGTGATGGGCTCTCCGTGAGAGTAGTCGGCTCATTGCTGTTTGTTGAGGTAGATTTGAAAGATGAGATGGATTCGGACCCCGTACTTGGAGCCACTGTGAATGTCAACTGGACAGTGTCAGGAGTCCCCACGCAAGTGCAGCTGGATGACTACGGGACGGGCTCTTATGGCAAGGCACTCAATACATCGGATCTAGAGAATCTAGGTAGGTGGAGAGTTGAGATTAGCTCGTATCATCCATTCTTCAACAATGCAACTCTGGCGTTTGACCTGGACATTCTTCATACAACTGCTATCGAATATGCATCTCCACCGCCGACACCGTATGGAGATGATTTCGCATTCAACATAACGTTACGTGATGGCTTTGATGCAACACTAGTGCCAGGAGCCACAATCACATCGAATGGTACGGTAGAGGGCATTACCGACCACGGAGATGGCACCTATCTGGTTACACTTGACGCCTCTGGCCTCGGCATTGGTTCGCACTACTTCGAGCTGTATGCTGATCCTTTGGAATCATACCTACTTGACAGCTCGACAATAGTCTGTTTGACGATAAGGGATATGGCAACCGATGCTGCCACTGGAACAACAGACCCACCGAATGTACCATGGGGTCACACGGTGAATGCCACTCTTCAGAGGCACGATTCGGACCACTCCAACCTGGGCATCTCGGGTGGAACCGTTACTGGCGACACAGGTTTCGACTGGACCGACCTCCAAGACGGCAACTACTCTATACGGATTGAAATGAGCGCATACACGCCTGGAGTGTATCTATTCAACTTCACGATTTCAAAGGCTTACTACCAAAGCGCAGATGTCACAGTTGCAGTGAATGTGGTCCCACATCGAACCTACATAGTTGCTACATACAATAGCTCTGTACCGTTGGGTGCAGACATGTACGTTAGCGTGCAGTACTATGATCTCGATGAAGGCGGGTCGATCATTCTTGACAACTTCACACAAATCGTGGCACAATGGCTCGGTGGTTCATCAAATCATGGCTCAAGAGAGTTCTGGCTGCAGACGGACAGTTGGGGTCTCGGTTCCCATCCGGTGAATCTGACACTTGAGTCGACAAACTCGCCAAGGCTTTACTATGACGCTATGAGTGCCATAGTTGTCAATTTGGACAAGCTGACTACGGAACTCACATGGGACCACGTTGACATGTTTCCAATTGGAGACGATTTCGAGATTTTCCTCAATCTATCTGTGAACAATCCCGAATCCATCTATCACGGCAATCCTGTCAATGGCCTAGACACCAGCTACTTCTCAGCAGAGGACCACAGCGGCAGTCCATACACTATCGAGGGACTTACTCCACTAGGTGGCGGAAGCTACAGTCTTACAATAGACCAGGCCACTTTCTTGGAGGGCAATTACACAATACGTATCTTCTTGAGCTTCGGACCTGCCGAGAACTATGGCGATGTTCAGACACCGTTGATCCTGTTTTCATATCGTTGGGCTCGTAGCCAACTGACCTCCCCGGATTATCCGTTGGCCACCATGGCATACAGCACAGATATCACTCTGACACTGCTCTTCGAGGATGTTGACCGGGCCCAAGGAATCACAGGCGCTTCCATCGTTCCGGAGGGTGCGTCGATTGTCACAACTCAGGACCTGGGAACCGGTGAGTACAGAGTAATTCTGGATACATCGGGGTGGAACCAAGGCCTATACAATGTGAACCTTACCGCCTCTGCGACTGACTATGCGAGTCAGACAATCTCGATAGATATCAACGTCAGGGAGATTCGTACGTACGCCGTTCCTACGGTAGGCACTCTGAACATTCCAGTTGGTGACTCGTCAGTCTTCTTTGTCGACTATGTGGATATGGATAACGACGCTCCAATTGACTCAGGCCTAGGCCTATGCAACTGGACAGGACCACACTACACAGTTGAGTGGGTCAGCACACGTTACCGTGTCACCATCAACACATTCGAGAGTGACGCTCTGGGCAGCTACCTCTTGATGTTCAACTTCACGAAAGGACCCAACATTGAGGCGGGATACTTCAAAATATCACTGACAATCCGGACCATTGACACAGAGTTCAGGCTCGTAGCACCTGTCGCGCCCACAACACCAGCCGGCACATTCTACATCTCAGTATACTACGGCGACAAGGACCACAATGCAGGAATAGTGTCAGCTCTTATTGACTGCACCGTTGCAAATTCAACTGGAATAGTGAATAGATTCTGGACCAGCGGAACGGTTGCTGGATACTACGAGATTGAGATCCTGGCATCTGAATTCGGCGGTCTGGGGACTCAACATCTGACTGTCTACTTCAATTGGACGGGCGGCTACCAGAAGTATCACAACATGTCCATCGCGTTGGATGCTGAGATCGTGGGAGAGGCGTCTTCTCTGACGTTGATCGATGCGTCGCTTCCTTCACCTTGTCCATCAAACATGAGCTACACCTTTCTATATGCTGGTGCATCTTCGGGGACTGGAATCACCAATCAGTCAGGCAATGTCTTTGTCAGTGTAAACTTCATGGGTGCAGCCGTCGATCTATCTGAGATTCAGATATGGGAAACAGATAGGGTGGGACAACCTGGGTACTACTCGGTCCGCTTCAACACAACCATTCTCGGTGGTACTGGACTTTTCTCAATGAACGTATTCATCAATTGGTCAAAGGGTGTGTCGCCTTACTACACAAACAGAACAGATACAATATCTGTCAGAGTCCTGCCAAGGGATACACTGCTCTCAGTGGTGCCTCCGACCCCTGTGCGTTATGGCGAGAATGCAACATTTTCATTCACCTATGAGGACGTTACTGGTGGAGGGTCGGACTACATCGATTATAGTCAGAGCGTCATGACCGTTGCGATTGGAGTACCTGACTTCTCCATCACATATGATTCGTTCTCGGGAATCTATTCGATTTCATTCAACACGAGTCAGTTTGGATCTCCTCTCGGTGAGAGGACTTTCGCTCTCAACGTGACTTGGGCAGGGATTCCGTTCTATGCGAATGTGACCGGGAGACTTGTAGCGGTGACACTCAAGCACCGTCAAACATCGCTCACATATCCTACTCCACCTTCAACACCGTACGGTGACAATCTGACATTTGCAATATCCTTTGATGACGTAACGGGTACTCTACCAAGAGGACTAGAAGGAGTCACGGTCACACTTTACGACGATACCGTTGAGATACCAGCGACATATAGTACAATATCAGAGCTGGGCGGCGGAAACTATAAGATAGAGCTTGACACAAACTACTTTGCACAACCTGGCGATTATGATCTCAAGATAAGACTTGAATCAGGCTTGTTCTACATTGAGGACGTAGAAGAAACCAGAACCCTGCCCGTGACTTACAGGAACACGATTCTGGTTGCCGATCCGGTCGGACTAGTTCAGTTCAACAACTCGATGAACATCGTGATCCGATATCTGGACCTCACAACGTTGGGTCCAATAGCTAATCAGACAGGGGCAAGAACTTGGGTGGAAGTGCTAAATGGCACAGACTGGATTCTTAGTTGCATGTGGCGCCCAGGGTTCGGAGACTATCTGCTTATTGTTGATACGTACAATCAACCACTCAGCATTGGGACTCCTTATGTGTTGACCCTCAACTTCAGCTTCGATGACACAGTACCATTCTACGAGTGGTCTACCATAGATGTTCCGTTCCAGCTGGGAGAGAGAAGCACGATACTCGACCTTGATACAGCTCCGCTCCCAACGCCATATCTAGATTACTCCAACTTCACGGTGGTCTATCGAGATTTGGATTCACTAACGGGAGTTGTTGGGGCTAGCATACAGCTGTCGCATGGTGCTATCCCACTCGTCGAGTCAGTTGACTACTTGATTTTCGCAGCTCCTGATGGTTACTATACTATCTCTGTTCTCACGTCTGGTCTCGGAACGCCAGGGCCTAAGGCAATCACTGTGGAAGCAGTTTGGACTTCTGGCTCGCCATTCTACGGGGACGCTATGCTTGATGTTTCGATGAGTGTGACCAAGAGACCCGCTAATGTCGAAGTGATCGTGCCGCCTTCATATGCACGATATCTTGACAATGTCACTTTCGAGTTCGCGTATGTTGACATGAATACAGGAGGTAGTATAACTGTAGCAATGGGAGACATCTCCATCTACAGTGGCGGCGCCCTTCTTGCTTCGGGCGAGTATTCGTTGAGAACTGTAAGCTCATGGTTCGAAGTGAGCATCAACTCAACTGTACTAGACGCGAATCTGGTTTCCAACTGGAATGTCACAGTATTCGTGCAATGGGACGGTTCTGCACCATACTACACTGACGACAGTACTTTGGTGTCAGTGACGACGACCAAAAGGAGAGGCACTGTAGGTGTGGGACAAGTGATGCCATCTCCAATGGGAGACAACCTAACACTCTCGTTGTCATTTCGAGACGAGTCTACAGGTTTGCCAATTGTAGGGGCCTCGGTTCAGTTCTCCTGCGTCGAAGAACCGGCACTCGTAGAGAATGTTGACTATTGGATAGAGAGCGGGAGCGGTGCTGAAGCAGGCAATTACATGATATACGTCGGCACAGCATCGCTTGGAGCAATTGGTGATTTCACATTCATAATCGACCTGAACTGGAATCCCACCACTTCACCCTACTACGAGGATGTCACGAACATAGTGATGGCTGGTGAAGTCCGTCTCATCAGTACATTGGTGGTCAGTGAGTTGCCCCTTCCGTCCGTCGTGCCGTTCTTTGAGAACGTATCCTATCTCCTAGACTTCAATGACACCGACCATCATAACCCCATTGATGGCGCTGAAGGTTCGATTCACATCACATACAATTCTACAGGATTAGAGCCCTTGATTTGGTCAGTCAGACCGTTGGGAGACGGTCAATACAACATTACAGTGAATGTGACAGAGGCACTCAATCCGGCGGAGCTTCAAGTATTTGTGATAATAATCAATCACTATCCGTATCGCGAGGCTCGGTTCAATGCTCCATTCCAGGTACGATCGCGAATTGCAGTCCTTTCAGGTGAAGTTGGGGCTGCAAACTACGCAGGGTACTCGACATCAGTTCTGGTTAACATAACAGACTTTGACGCGAATGATGCACCGTTGTCGGGAGCCACGCTTGACATCACCTGGGGAGATTCCTCTTCCTGGATCGAGCTTGGAAACGGTCTATATAACATAACGTTGGACACAACGGACCTTAGCCAAGGAACTCAGACCCTAATCGTTGATGCAGACCTTCAGTTCTACTCGATCCAGCCACTGACACTCTCCGTCAACCTTCTAAGTGTGCCAACTGAGCTCATAGTCACGTTCTCAGGTCCGAATGCAGTTCCAACAGAAATCTACTGGGGACAGCCGCTTACCATATTTGCCGCCTATAACGACACTCTGCGAAACCAACTCATAGCATTCAGTAGTGTCACGTACAATTGGACCGGTGGATTTGGCACACTAGCTGCAGCTGGGGTTCCAGGAAACTACACGGCCATCATTGACACAAGTACCGCTGCAAGCTCGCCAGAGATTCTCATTAAGATGAAGGCCTCCAAGGCAAACTATCACAGTGCATCTTCACAGATTGTCTTCAGGCTGCTCGCCCGTCCAATGGACATCATTTCGTCTGGAAACGTGATAATCTCGATTCCCAAGGGAGATCCGGCCGCTCTAGAGGTTTCAGTTCAAGACGGCCTGGATGAGAGTCTTGTCACCGATGCGCTCTTGTACGCAAACTGGACCTTCGGCAACAACCTCAACTTGACTCCAGTGTTAGGTCAGCCCGGTTATTACAACATAACACTGAACACTGATCAAGTGGACATAGAGATTTACCAAGTAGTAATCTCTGCGAGTAGAAACAACTACATTGACAAGACCATAGCTCTTACGATATCGGTTCAGCAGATCAAGTTGGAGATTGAACCAGATAGTTTGACAGAAACTTACGCCTCGACTGCTGTGTATTGGTCCCAAGTCGTAAGGATAGGAGTATATGTGACGGAGGGCTTGAACAACACAGGTATTTCCGCATGCGATGTTACTTGGAATTCGCCAGAACTGGGAGCCAACGGAACCCTAGTCAATGGCACTGCACTGGGTGGACCCGGTTATTTCTACTTTGATTTCAACACAACCACATCCACCGCTACGACTCACACGTTCATCATATCCGCCATTCCTCACAATGATAATGACTACCAGCAGGCTCAGCATACTGTTCTGTTGTTCGTACAAGTCATACAGACCTACATAGATTCGCCTGGTGCGGTGAGTCTGGTTTGGGGATGGGACGGTTTCATCAATTTCACATTCTGGGATATGTTTCACAACACAAGCATAGATGATGCCGAATCTACATACCAGTGGGCCGGCGGAAGTGGCACTCCAATCTATCGCGGTAATGGCGTATATTCAGTGCCTGTCAATACGACTCCTCTTGCACCGGGGACACCATACACCCTGTCAATCAGTTTCGTCAGACTCAACTACAAGCCCGATAGTGTAAGCATTCAGGTGATTCTTCAGGCCGTGCCCACAGAAGCATTCCCTGCACTACCATCCATGTACTATGTCGATGGAAGTATCACAGATCTTCAGATCCCTCTTGGCGATGTCGTGACCATTCCTATTCTCTATAACGATACTTACAACGGACTGGGAATTCCGGGTGCAACCATAGAACGTGCAGTATACTCTGGCCCAGGGTTCTATGAAGAGAATCTTACGCTATATGACGACGGACTAGGCAACTATGCTTTCGACTTTGACACTAGGCTCTATGCGGCCGACAATTCCTTCGAGTTCACAGTTACACTTTCGCTAGAGAATAGGAGCACTGCCCACTTGACCTTCTACGCACGGGTCATAGAGATTCCAACGAGCCTAACCCTTGAAGGGAGTCCGTTGCTCTCGCTCGTGTACGGAGACATCGTAGTAGTGGAGGTTCAGTACTCAGATACTTGGCCAGGGCATTCTGTATCCCAGATTGTCGGTGCCACTATAAGTGTGGAGGGTGATCTTGGCAACTACATTCAAGCTACCGATATCACACCAGTGTCAGGTCGGCCAGGGTGGTACGCAGTTACATTCGTTGCCGGCACGGAAACTGGGAGTGTGGAACTGAGCATTTTCGCAAACAGGACAGACTACGCATCACAGTCAGTAGGTCTAGTTCTAACCATTAGCCCATCGGAAGAGTTCGTGTTCATGCAAACCATGGTCAGTGTAGGTTCAGCAGCTGCTGTCGCACTGATGTTGCTAGGAGCAATATGGGTCCGCATACTGCGCGTTCCCAAGCTTGTACGCAAACTGTCAGCGATGATAAGACAGCTGAGAAGAGGCAAGATACCGAAGCCGGATACGAGCGTAATGAGCAGGCACGAGATGGTAGTCGATATGTTCAACGAAGTTGCAGAGCCTGCAGGCGTGAAGCGTAGAACTGAGGGCATCAGTGCCGAAGCGGTCACAGTGGAAGTTCCAGAGATAGAAACAATGATTGTTGACCTGGCAATCCTCACTGCCATGTCTCCTGAGGAGCTCGAAGAGTTCAGGATGGCTATTTCCAAGATGAAGCTCAGTGAGCAGACAACCTTCGCAAGAGAGGTAATCCAGCAAGAGGCGGTTCAGGCCGCCCAGCAACAAGGAGTTTCTGTCGAGGAAGTCCTTGATGGTGTACTTCAGGAGAGGATGAAACGGCTAGGCGCTGATTCTGACACTGTCAAGAAGCCCCTCGCGGAAACCTATCGGATTCATGACTCAAAGGCCGAAGCAGAAGAAGCAGTGGCTGAAACTCTCAGCGATGATGAGATTCAGAAGATGAAGAAGGAGCTTCTCGATCGAGGATTACCGGAGCATGAGATAGACTCCGTCATAGGCCAAGCTCGCAAATTGCCCAAGGAGGTTGGGGAGATGCTTCTGAAGGGCTTCGCACAATCTGTCGAGATAGAGGAGGAAGAGGCAGACAAAGACTTCCTTAGCGAGAAGGAGCTTCAAGAGCTAAGAGAGCAACTCAAGAAAGACGAGGTCAGCCCTAGGGAGATTGACAACATAATAGAACAGGCGAGAGCAGTCCCTAGAACCCTCGCAATGGACCTACTTAAAGGCGTGAGGCACGAACAGGAGAAGAAGAGGAGAAAGAGAAGGCCGGCCAAGCCTGTTGAGACACTCTCCGATAAGGAACTGAGGGAACTCAAACGAAAGCTCGAAGAGAAAGGGACCCCTGAAAAAGAAATACAGACAATTATGAGAGAGGCCGAGAAAGTTCCAAGAGATGTTGCAGAGCGATTCCTAAAAGAAGCTGACAAGATGGAGCCATTTGCAGAGGAGAAAGTGGAGTTCGAGGACCGGTTGTCCGAGATGGAGGTCGAGAAACTACGAGCTGAGCTGGTGAAGAGAGGCTTACCTCCCCCAGAGATTGAGGCGATAGTATCTCAGGCGAAGAACCTGCCTAGTGCACTGGTGGATGACCTCCTCAGGAGCATCGATGCCGACAAGAAGGATTAGACTTCGCTGTCGCGTTTTGGAATGAGAAGGTGCTCCAGTTACGCCGCTGGACTTAGCGAAGAGCATAAATAGCTGAGATTTCGCGGGCCCGACCTAGATGCGACCAAACCTCCGGTCGTCGTTATCCGTAGTAGGACGTCGGTGAAAGAAATGAGAAACCCAACTGGATGGATGAGAGAAGAGTACCAAAAACTCGTCGAACAGAATTTCGACTGGAAAATCAGAGAACTACAGGGACCCAGCACACCGAAGGCAAAGGTAGATGGCAAAGAGGTCATAATGCTATGCAGCAACAACTACCTGAACCTCTCGAATCACCCGAAACTCAAGGAAGCAGCTATCGAGGCGATAAAGACTCATGGTGCAGGATCCGGATCCGTGCGTGCTATTGCAGGAACGATGGACATCCACTTGGAACTTGAGAAACGCCTGGCTAACTTCAAAGGTGCAGAAGCTGCCCTCACATATTCTGCAGGCTTCACGACTAATGAAGGGTTGATTCCCCAGCTCGTTGGTAAAGGCGACGTCATAATCTCTGACGAATTGAATCACGGTTCGATTATTGATGGTGTTAGGCTAACAAAAGCAACACGTTTTGTATACAATCATAGTGATACAGAAGATTTGGAACGAGTGTTGACTGAGGCTGAGAAGGAGAATCCAGAGAAGATACTCGTCATCACTGATGGGGTATTTAGTATGGATGGAGATATCGCCCCACTAGATGAAATCGTCAAAGTGAGCAAGCCCCACGGTGCAATGATCTATGTTGATGATGCGCATGGCGAGGCTGTTTTGGGCCGGGGAGGTCGAGGCATTGTTTCACACTTCAATCTGAGTCATCATGATGTTCATTTCGAGATGGGAACGTTTAGCAAAGCATTTGGGGTAATGGGAGGTCATGTCTCCGGTAGTAGAGACATGGTCAACTACGCTCTTAACAAGAGCCGTTCCTGGCTCCTTAGCGCTTCTCACCCACCGGCCACGGCTGCGGCTTGCATTGCAGCAATCGACGTTTTGGAAACGGAGGAGGAACATGTCAAGACTCTCTGGGACAACAGAGAGTACTTCGTAAAAGGCCTGCAGGAGATGGGCTTTGACACTGGGAACAGCCAGACACCAATCATCCCAGCGATGTGCGGAGAGAGCTCAAAGGCCGTCGAGTTGAGCAACGGGATGATGGACGAAGGCATCCTAGCACTCCCAATCGTGTTTCCAATGGTCGCTCGAGACAAGGCACGGATACGCAACATGATGAACAGTGGCTTGTCCAAAGAACAGCTAGACCTGGCACTTAGAGCCTATGAGAAGATAGGCAAGAGAATAGGTATCATTTAGGCATCATATGGACATCTGGTCCCAAGGCTTATGTCTTACTCCACCAATAGTCTAGTACATGTCTGAGTTAGAGAAAGACTCTACACTGAAGAGTGTCTTGCTCGAGGCCGCGAAATCAGGTGAGCGTCTTAGGTTCTATGGAGCTGGTATGATAATATTGGCCGAGGGCGTCGTCGCCTATGTTGGTGATGGCATCGTCGGAATCAGACATCATGACAAGGAGAAAGCAGACGAGTTCGTAGTCACGGACTGCATCACCAAGGTGCAAGTCCTGGGCGAGTACAGACATTACTAGCTGGTCATCGAGCTTGGCGCTGAACCACGTGTCCTCAAGAGCAATCAAAGGGCGCCCCACGAGTCAGAGAGCTTCGGGACTTCACCAGCGAATCTGGGGAACACGAGAGTGAATACTGTACCCTTTGTGTGGTCCCCGGGGATTCTATCTCCTACAGTGATTTCTCCCTCAAAGGCATCCACAAGGGCCTTTACAACAGACAAGCCCAAACCAGTTCCCTGAGCACCATCCATATAGCGCTCGAAAAGATTACTCCTTCTTTGAGGTTCAATTCCCCGGCTGTGATCTGATATGTGCACAACCCAGTAGTCACGTCCATGTCGTTCCAGCGGGTCAATCTCTACCTCTACATGAACCTCATCACTGGCGTACTCAATAGAATTCCTGAACAGATTGAGCATTATATCCAGGAAGAAATCGTTGGCAAGAATAAAGCATTGGTTACGCTTCCTACTCACGTAGAAATACTGACCCTCTGAAGGTTCGTAACGCGACACTATCTCGAAGGCATTCTCGATCATTGCAACCATGTCTATCGGCTTCAGACTCTCCAACCTCATGTCGTCAATCATGCCGAGTCGCCTTACATTCCGAATCAGATGGTCGGCCCTTGTCAGTTGCTGGTCAGCGTCTTCAATAATGCCAAGCGCCTTCATGTCGGACAGGTTCTCCTTTAGTAGGCCCAGACAAACCAGAACAGCCTGATGATAGTTGGAGATGTCGTGGGCAAGAAGATCGGCATAGAGTGTTGCTCTCTGCTGTGTTCTCTCAGCACGGTTTAGCTCTCTCATATAGAGCATACCGAGTACAGCCGGGCCGAATGCAAGTGCAAGTAACAAGAAGATCTCGGCCGCCCACCACCCTGCTGTCCAGACAAGATAGATGCCTTTGAGAATGATTGGCACAATCCAGAGTGCAAGAAAACCAAGTACTATCACATCCAAGGTGATTCGACCTCGTGACGAACGGATGTAGCTTAATTCTAGATACATGAATGCGAAGATTATCAGGAGATTAGTAGTAAGAAGGAAAGATCTTCCGAACGGACTCGCTTGAAGTCCCGTCACTGTTGATTCTAGAACGGTCTGAATCAGCTGAGCTACAAACACAAGGACAAGGGTGAAGATAACTACCAGAAAGAAGGTCCGAGTGGGGGTCTGTTTCCTCTGAGCCCACTTCGGATTTTGACCCCAACGAACAGTGATAGGCAGTAGAACTATCGTCAAGATACTTCCAACGATGTAAGGGATTAGAACTTCTCCTGTTACCCACCACTCTGGAATATACGTGTATGCCAACAACCAGATTTCTATTGCGGACCATACCAAGAAG
>LRSK01000048.1 GCA_001563325.1 Candidatus Thorarchaeota archaeon SMTZ1-83 | reverse complement strand
TTGCTACACATCCGCTTGTAGATCGAGTGGTCCGTTTCAGCCCTCCTCCACAAACATCCCTCCAGATGTCGTCTGTCATGTGGACGACAGTTTTCAGACAGGGTCGCTGTCCCTCTTTTTTGGTTTTTGATCCAACCCCTGTTGTAACTTAATGGTAATGTCCCCTTATGACTCGATAGAAATGTCCCCTTTGGAGAGGTATGATGTCGTCCAGAAGGGAGGATGGCATTATGGCTCGGAAGGAGACGATTACGATGAGTATAGAGGAGTTAAGGAGGATTAACATAGTTAGACAGGCGATAAGCAAGTGTATCACCCAGAAGAAGGCAGCAGAGTTAATAGGGATATCCTACAGACAGACGAAGAGAATAGTTGAGAGGGTGAGGAAAGAGGGAGAGCAGGGGATCATCCACAGGTTGAGGGGGCGAAGAAGTAACAGGAAGATACCCGAGGAAGTGAGAGCGAAGATAATGGAGTTATACCATGGGCAGTACCCAGATTTTGGGCCTACACTTGCGAGTGAGAAGCTTTCTGAGCGTGATGGGATAGAGGTGGATCACGAAACGTTGAGGAGGTGGTTAAGGAGTGAAAGAGAGTGGGAGTGGCAGCGTAGAAGGAAGAAGCATAAGGAATGGAGACAGAGAAAGGACTATTTTGGAGAGATGTTGCAAATAGATGGTTCACATCATGACTGGTTGGAAGGGAGAGGACCTGAGTTAGTGCTGATGGGGTATATAGATGATGCTACTGGGATCGTATATGGGAGGTTTTATCCCTACGAAGGTACAATGCCTGCAATGGACAGTTTTCTGCGGTACATCAAGAAATATGGGATACCCCAGAGCGTCTATCTTGATAAGCATACCACCTATAAATCACCAAAGAAGCAGAGTATAGAGGAGCAGCTAAGGGGAGAGGAATCAATGAGTCAATTTGAGAGAGCGATGAAGGAGTTGGGAGTGATAATGATCTACGCTGGTTCACCACAGGCAAAGGGAAGGATAGAGAGGCTGTTTGGGACGTTCCCCACAGGGTCCGTATGGACAGGACCGACTTATCAAGGAGATGAGATTAGCAGGTATAGAGAGCCCAGATGAAGCGAATGAGTTTCTGGAGGGATATCTCCCTACATATAGTGAAAGGTTCAGCATTTTACCGGCAAAGGAGGGAGACTTACACAGGAAAGCACCAGGGAAGGAAGAGCTAAAGAGGATATTGTGCATGAAGACGGAGAGGAAGATTGGAAATGATGGAGTAATAAGGCATAACAACAGATTCTATCAGCTAGAGAGTGTTCATAGAAGGACAAAAACAGTCACGGTAGAGGACAGATTAGACGGATCTGTACGTATAAGGAAGAACGGGACATATCTCAAGTACCGACAGATTCCTCCAGAGCTGATGGTAAGGCCAGCTCAGAGGAGAGCCAAGAAGGTACAGAGGAAATACATACCGCCGAAGGATCATCCATGGAGGAAATTCAGGATAAGACCGTACGACAAGATCTATGGTCAAGAAGAATCCATCAAGAAGGAGGGAAAAGAACTGGTAGTTACCGGTTCACCAAAAAGGGACATTTCTATTAAGTTAAGAAAGGGACATTTCTAAAGAGTCTTGACATTTTTGATCCAACCCCTTGACAAGAAATAGAGGTTTCATTATATTGATATTGAACAAACGATTGATTAAAACGTTCGTTTGATTGAAAGATAGTAGGGGGACTGTATGGAAGAAGAAGAAGATAAAAGAGGGGCAAAGAAAAGGATATTTGACGCAGCGGTCGCACTCTTCGCACGAAAAGGCTTCGCTGCGGTGGGTATCAGAGAAATCGCAAAGTCAGCAGACGTGAACGTTTCGATGATCAACTACTACTTCGGCGGGAAGGTTGGAATACTGAAAGCAATCATCAACGACTGTTATGATAAGTACTTCCATGCGATTTTCGATACTGGCGACGAGAAGACCACTCCTGGGGAGCGGGTCCGGCTTCTGGTACGTAACCTTGTTCAATTCTTCAAAACGTACACCGAACTCTCCGTGGCCGCTTTCAACACCTTTCTTGTCGACATTCCTGAGATTGTGGATCTCAGAATAAAATGGCTGTCTGGAAACCGTGAAGCAACGAACAGAATCCTCACCCAGTTCGGTCTGAATACGGATGACACAGTCCAAATGAGCGTTGTTCAGGGGGTCTTGACTTCGATCATCGCAACTCACTTCCAGGGGAGATATGCGTGGGAATATGTCATGCAGGCACCTGACCAGTCGAAGAGTAGCCGAGAGTATATCAAGAAAGAGCCACGTGTGGAATTGGATGAACCTTTTTGCGATCGCTACGCTGAGATGCTTTCAAACTTCTATCTGAGTGGTTTGCGCAGCATCGTTGCCCGCACTCCTAAAATATTGGGTAGGGCAGCGCGCGGAAAAAAAGAGAAGGGGAGGGCGAAATGAGAGCGAAAAGGCCTAAAATAAGGCAACTTTGCCTCATGGGAGAAATATGCAACGCACCTCACAGTAGTCGGAAGAGAAGAGATTCATATCCTGAAGGGAGGATAAGAATGCTTACGGCGAAAAGCAGAAGGACAAGGCTGAGTTTCGAGAGGCCATCTCAGTATCCTTTGCCACATGGGCTCTTAATAGGATTCTAACCCAGCGCCAGAGTCGCTCAGAGCGGACCCAGCGTTGACAGAAAGCCCAACAAAAGATACGATTCAGGTCGGAACAGGATTGAGTCAGTCCTCGCCTGGCGGACCGCTTTCTGAAGGAGCGTGAAGCTGTGACGATTCTGGAGAGACTCCTACATTGAGAAGAGCGCAAAGATAGCATCTGAATATGGGCTGACGGGCAATCTTTTGTGCTCTGAGAAGATAGGAGGTAATTATGGGTCTTCTGTTTTCACTGATTCTGGCTTTCTGTCTGGTCAGTGCGTGTAGTGAACCGTTTCGAAACGACGAGTACGAGTACAAGGAAGAAGATACGAAGACGATCGACCTGTCCGGACAGACGAAGTTCACTCTGGAGAATACGAATGGAATCGTACATATCTCAGGTTCGGATACAAGTACCAACGTGCATCTCGAGATTACGAGGAAGGTGAAATCCCACAGCCTCGAAGATGCCCAGCACCACATAGACGATATTGTCATTACTGATGAGGCGCGAGCACACGACATATACGTGAAGGTAGGACACCCCAACAACGGCGACAGGGATTACGAGGTAGATTTCGTGATCACTCTTCCCTCTCATTTTAATTCAGAAGTCTACTGCGGCAATGGAGACATAGAACTCTCCTCGATTACAGGCTACGCCTTGTTAATACTTGGAAATGGTGTAATACGACTGGACGAAGTAACTTCTGATGAGGTTCGTGGAGGTGTTGGGAATGGCAGTATAGAAGCTGATATGACTCCAGCAGACAGTTGCTCCATCAGTTTTGAGGTGGGGAATGGGAACATCGCGCTCGAAATTCCAGCAGGCACCAATGCTGAGGTGGAGGCCTCAGTAGGAAACGGAAACATAACGTACAGTGGACTCAGCTTCGACAATCTACAGTACTCAGGAGCACATTTAGAGGGCATTCTGGGGAACGGGGAAGGAAATATCCTCTTGGTTGTGGGCAATGGAAATATAGTGTTACGAGGGAAGTGAAGAGATGTCTCCCCGAATGTGATGAAGTTTGGGGAGAGTCAGCTCAAGACTACGATACATCTATCCTGTTGAAAGAGAGTTGAGTGACTGTTGTGGTCGATGGGGTGCGTCTGGGATGATGGACTGATGGCCCTTGAGAGATGGCAGGAGCGTTATTATGGCGGTATGACCGACCGTCGGTCTACAAACAACCGTTGCGATGAGAGTCGTGAAGAGGCCAGAAGTCAGAAGAGAGGAAATACTCGATCAAGCTCGCAAGTCCTTCTTCGAAAGGAGGTATGACCAGAGGACGATTCAGAGCGTAGTAGACGAATTGACCGACAGAGTGACAAATGAGATATATGAAAGGCTCAAGCCAATAGTGAATTCCGAAATGGATGCCATTGACACATTCAACGCCATTTTTCAAGCCGGGACTGCTCTCGAGGCGACGAACATGGATGTGTTGGTCGTCTTGCTGGAAGTACTCTTCAGGGACGAAAACACCATCCATTAGGGAGAAGATGTGTGGAAGAATAGTCGAAAAGAACACTTCGCTCCTTTCGGAGATCATCAGGCAGGGAACCGAGGAAGGCCTCTTCAACGTCCGTAACTGCAATGACATGGCCCAGATGATACTCCAGGTGGGAAAGGACGTGAATGAAACGGTGAGCAGACTGCTTCATAGAGAAGATAAGAGACCGGAACACCTCGTTCGAGCCATCGGAGGAAAGGTGAGCCTGTATGAAGATGCGTTGAGCGCATACTGGGCGCGCCTCCGGGTCGGTCAAGGTCTATCTCGCAAATGAATTCGAGGATATGGTGAGATGCTTTACTGCAGCGATACGGAAGGATAGGTGTGAAGAGACGAAAAGGATGCGGAAGAGAGGGGAGAGAAGAAAAACGGGCTCTCCCTTCTCTTGGGTAAGCTCTGGCAAACGGACGGTCTGCCACGAGTATGGACGCGAAGGGAGGGAAGTATGACTATATCGCCGAAAGATGTTCGTGGTGTGTCGCGCACAGTCCTTGTACTTACCATTGGAGCGGTCGCAGCCCTTCATGGGCAGAACGAGATGACCGGGAAAGAGATCCTCCAGATGATGACAGAGACAATGAATCCCCAGCAATCTCAAGCGATTATGAGGATGACCATCGTTACCACCTCAGGACAGGAGCGAACGTTTGAGTACAGGACATTTTCGAAGAACGGGGGCGAAAAGAGCCTCATGAAATACCTGAAGCCTCGCCGGGTAATGGGACAAGCCATACTCATGCTCAACGATGCAGACGACATCTGGATATACTTCCCAAGAACAAAACGAATTCGCAAGCTCGCCACTCACGCCAAGAAGCAGAAACTGGAGGGGAGTGATTTTTCCTACGAGGATATGGGGGCATCGAATACGTTCATCGAAGAGTATGAGACGGTGCGCCACGATGATGAAGAAAAGGAGAATCGGCAATGCTACACTCTTGAGTTGACACGCAAGCCCGAAAGCTCTGCAGGTTACTCAAGAATAATGCTGTGGGTGGACAAGGAGTACTTTGTGCCGCTGGTGATCGACTACTACCATGACGAAGATATTGAACTGAAGGAAAAACAGCTTATATGCAGTGATATTCAGCTCATTGACGGCATCTACACTCCTATGAGATGCATTATGCAGAACAAGCTGGACGACACACAGACCAGTATTGAGATAGTGGAGGTGAGCTACAAGGTCGATCTATCTGACGAAATCTTCACGGAAATGGGGATGCAAAAATGATTGGACTGTCTATTATGGTCTTCATCGGTATGATGATCGTGGGCCACGCGTCCACCGAGCAGCTTGATCTCTACGGGTACTTCGAGCCCCAGTACACAGGTGTGTGGCATGAGGAGAATTACTACCAATTCCACACCAACAAGTTGAGAGTTGATTTGAGGAGTGATGCGATAGAGCACACGGAGCTCGGGGCGAATGTGATTCATACACTCTACTGCGGTAAGAAAGAGTGGACTATGCTCGACTTCCTACCAGAGCGAATCACCTCATCAATTCCTCCTGAGATGGTCTCGTTATTCCAATTCACATACAGAGACAGTTTTTTCCTCGATAACGCGTACCTGCGTCTCAGTTTCGACCGGTTTGCTCTTACGGTCGGCAAACAGCAGATATCTCTCGGTTCCGGCTATTTTGCGAACCCGACCGACGCCTTCAATGTGAAGACCGCACTCGACCCGACCTACGAACAGCCAGGACACAATGCAATCCGAATGGACATTATGTTGAGTCACCGTCTACAGTTGATGGCACTGTATAGCCCGATCGAGATGGACTGGAGAAACTCGGGCAAACTGGTGCGGATAAAGATAGGTCTCGGACACTTTGACATCTCTTTTTTGGGAAATGAGATGCCACATATTACCACAGACTTTCAGGAGATGCGGGCTACTCGAGAGAGACGCAGACTTTTTGGAGCGGATGTCGTAGGGGAGCTCTTCGGATTGGGAGTCTGGGGGGAGGGAGTATACAGGTTCCCCGAAGATGATGGAGACGAGGATTTCTACGAGTTCATACTGGGAACAGACTACACGTTCGAGTCTGGTCTCTATTCTATGCTCGAATATCATCACAACTCTCTTGGAAAGTCAGATTATCGACAATATGACCTCAACGACTGGATGCGCTTCTTCACCGGTGAGGCAAGGACGATTTCGCGTGATCAACTCTACGCATTCGCCCAATACCCGGCTACTGACCTCATAGTCGTTGGGAGTTCGGTGGTAGTGAGCGGCTCAGATAGGAGCACAGTCATTGTGCCGACTGTCCAATACAATCCCTTTGAAAATATCGACTTCACCCTGATGCTCAACCTCTACCTGGGTGATGAAGGAAAAGTCTACAGCAGCAGACTGGGTAACGGTGGCTTTCTCCGTTGCCGCATGTACTTCTGATTAGGAAGGAGGGACGAAGTATGAGGGACAGGATGCTGCGGAAATGGGCACGATTCGCTGCGACCCACCCCTGGTGGGTGATCGGAGGATTACTCCTTATTACCGTGCTTGCTGCCATTTCGGCATCACGTATTCGAATGGACATGCGCTGGTCCGACCTGCTTCCTATAGAAGACCCGGTGGCGCAGGAATTCGACAGAATCCTGAAGGAGTACAGGAGTGCATCAGCCATACACATCGTCGTGCAGGGGGAAGAAGGCCAGATAAAGAGATTTGCGGATAAGATTGCTCCAGAGATAGAAGAGCTTAAGGAATACGTGGAGCGAGTGGACTACGTAGTTGACAGGGAGTTCGTGTCTGAACACGGATTCATGCTGGCGAAGGCACAGGACCTCGAAAAGACCGTGGATATCTTTGCGGATTTGAACCTTCTCCCACTCTTAACGCATATGAACGACAGTTTCGAATCAGAATACATTGAAGATGAAGAAGGGCTGAGCACAAAGGAGAGAGAAGACCGGGCTGTCCGGTCCCTGGATGGCCTTCAATATTGGCTCACGACAATGGACGCCTTCGTCAGCCGAGCAGTGTTTGGGAGGTCGGCACGTGCGGATTCAGCAGTCGATCGCTTTCTCTATGGAGAACCGTATTTCATCTCGCATGACAAGCGAGTTCTACTCATCTCTATAAAACCGACATTCAGCGCGATGGACATAGAGAAGGACATTGCTTCGACTGAAGAAATCCAGGCAGTCCTGAACAGAACCCTCCCTGACTTTCCGGGTGTCCGGGCAGGCGTCACTGGAATAATTCCTCTACAGAAGGATGAGATGGAACACACGACCAGAAGTATGAGAATCAGCTCTGTGGTCGCACTCATACTGGTGCTTATTCTCTTCATATTGACCTTCAGGATGTGGAGTGCATCTGTACTGGCCGGATTCAACCTTGTCATCTCCATCGTCATCGCCGCCGGTCTCGCCGGAGCTATCCTCGGAAGGTTGAACCTTATGACTTCGATGTTTGCAGTCATCTTAATCGGTCTGGGAATCGACTACTCCATTCATATCATCTCGGTATACAGTGAGCGTCGCACCATAGATGAAGATGCTACCCTTGCCATGGAGCAGACATTGCTCCGTTCGGGGGCCGGAATCATCACTGGCGCATTGACGACGGCGGCCGCCTTCTTCGCACTGGCCATTTCTGTGACGCAGGGCATAAAGGAGATGGGCATAGTGCTGGGCATCGGTATTGTGTGTGCAATGCTCACTACTTTGACTGGGCTACCTGCGATGCTCGTCGCACGCGAGCGGTTTCTCATGAAGGTAAGTCGCAAGCCACTCAGACAACCTCATGTAGAATTCAAGGCTCTCGAAAATCTTGGCAAGAGCATAGTGAAGAAGCCGCTTCTCTACCTTGCTGTCGCCATCGGACTGACCACGTTCCTTCTCTATCAGGCTTCTCGGGTGAAATTCGATTACAACATGTACAATGTGGAGCCGAGGGGATTATTGACGGTGGCGCTCCAGGATACGATTATTGAGAGCTTCGATTTGAGCCCTGATTTTGCGATGGTGACGGCGAGCTCCATAGAAGAATCGTGGGAAATCGCAGAAAAAGCGAAGAAGATGCCGTCTTTTGGCATGGTTGAGAGCATTGGTGACTTTTCACCACCTGAAGAGGAGCAGCGCGCAAGGCTTCCCTACCTGAGGGAGATCCGAGAGTCGCTGCGTTCAAAGACAAAAGGGGAAGATCTCAGTCGGGACAACCTTGATGAGCTGGTTGAGCAACTCGAAAGATTGGATATGAACATCTACGAACTCTCGCAGCTTGCATTCATTGGTGGACAGGATAAGGTGGACCAGAAGTGCAAGAGCATTGTAGGTGACCCGGAACGGGAAGACTCTGAAAGCTCCATACTCAATCTCGTTCGAAAGATCAGGCAAGATCCGGAGAGAGCAATCCGCCAACTGAACGCGTTCCAGGAGCAGTACGAGCCGCGCCTTCGCTCAAAGGCATACAATATGGCAAATCCGGAGATCATCACCTTCGAGACTCTGCCGGACCAGATCAAGGAACGTTATGTGAACGATGCTGGCGACACCTATCTTGTTACTGTCTATCCCAGAGAGCAGATCTGGGATTTCGAGAAACTCAGGCGATTTACGAGTCAGTTGGAGGTTGTGAGTCCCAGAATTACTGGCAACCCCCCTCTTTTTCTGCGTTTGATTGACTATGTCAAGAGAGATGGATTGTGGGCGACTATGCTCACCATTGTCATCATCGTAGTACTGCTCTGGATTGATTTCCGAAGCGTGCGCATGGCGCTGCTGGGAATAGTACCGTTGCTCGCCGGAGGAATCTGGATGGTGGGACTCTTGAAGACCTTCGGAATGATGCTCAATTGCGTGAACGTAATGGGTCTTCCCCTGATCGTGGGAATTGGCATTGACGATGGCGTACACCTTCTTCATCGCTACAGATACGAAGGCCTGAACCAGACACCAATCGTTCTCAAGAGCACCGGAAAGGCGATACTGCTCACTTCTCTTACTACTATGGCGGGCTTTGGCTCACTAACGCTGGGTACCTATCGGGGATTCGTGAGTCTGGGTGCACTTCTTGCGATTGGTGTAGGAGCCTGCTTTCTTACGACTGTGCTGTTCGTTCCGGCAATCATCACTCTTGCGCAGCGGAAGCATGCCCTGCCCCGGTAATGAGAAGGTGGCAGCAATGTTGGATCTTTGGGGAAGGGCACTGGTCCTGACTGCGCGCCGAGATCGACTCGGTCTCCCCGCTCAGCTCTTCTGGGATTTTTCGATCTTTGCCCAGGTATCACGCAGAGACGCTGTACGGTTGAAAACCGGTTTGCCTCCGGCTGAAGTGGCGGTATCGACGCAGAAGTAGCCGTTTCTCTCGAACTGGTACCGACTGCCAGGGGCTGCGTCTTGCAGACTTGGTTCAAGACGGCACGATGTCAGTACCTCCAATGAGCTCGAATTCAAATTGGACGTGAAATCTTCACCTTCCGTGACATCATCAGGATTCAGCTTCATGAACAGATGATCATACAAACGCACTTCTGCTTCGACCGCATGGGCAGCCGAAACCCAGTGCAATGTTGCCTTTACCCTTCGCCCATCTGGAGCTCCACCACCCCTGGTTTCTGGGTCATACCTGCAATGAAGTTCTATGACCTCACCGGTGCTGTCGTCTTTAACGACGTCGATGCAGGTTATGAAATATGCATATCGCAAGCGGACCTCTCGCCCAGGAGCCAAGCGGAAATACTTCTTCGGCGGTTCTTCACGAAAATCATCTCGCTCAATGTACAGTACCCGTGAAAAAGGGACCTTTCGGGTTCCCATACTCGCATCCTCCGGATTGTTTATGGCCTCTAACTCTTCCGTCTTGCCCTCTGGATAGTTGTCAATGACTACCCGAAGTGGACGGAGCACAGCCATTACTCTCGGAGTTCTCTTGTTCAAATCCTCGCGGAGGCAGTGCTCGAGCAATGCCATATCAACAACGCTGTTGCTTTTGGAGACGCCGATGCGCTCACAGAAATTCCGAATCGCCTCGGGTGTGTAGCCACGTCTTCGTAAGCCCGATAGTGTCGGCATGCGTGGGTCATCCCACCCAGACACGTACCGCTGTTCAACCAGCTGCCGGAGTCGACGCTTGCTCAGCACCGTGTAGGTCAGATTGAGGCGTGCGAATTCTATCTGCCGAGGATGGTGAACCTCCAACTCATCCAGATACCAGTCGTACAGCGGGCGATGGGCTTCGAATTCAAGATCGCACAGGGAATGGGTGATCCCCTCGATGGAGTCTGACTGACCGTGGGCAAAATCGTACGTCGGGTAGATGCACCACTCATCACCCGTCCTGTGATGAGTCGCCCGCAGAATCCTGTACATGACAGGATCACGCATGTTCAGGTTTCCGGATGCCATGTCGATCTTTGCACGGAGAACACGGGAACCATCTGGAAACTCCCCTTTCCGCATACGTTCGAACAAATCCAGATTCTCCTCAACTGAACGATGACGGTAGGGGCTCTCTCTTCCAGGTTCAGTCAAGGTGCCGCGGTATTCCCTTATCTCGTCTGCACTCAAGTCACACACGTAAGCTTTTCCTTTCTTGATGAGTTGCACTGCAAACTCGTAGAGCTGCTCGAAATAGTCAGACGCGTAGAAGAGACGATCTTCCCAGTCGAATCCAAGCCACCGGATGTCTCTCATGATCGCTTCTGCATAGGTCGTCTCCTCTTTCATAGGATTGGTATCATCAAATCGCAGATTGCAGAGGCCACCGTACTTGAGCGCAGTACCGAAATCGATGCAGATAGCCTTGGCGTGACCAATGTGCAAGTAACCATTCGGCTCTGGCGGAAACCGGGTGTGCACTCGACCGCCATATCTGGTGGTTCGCAAGTCTTCCTCGATGACTTCGTGAATGAAGTTCAACGGCTCATTCGAGTTATCCTTGGTCATTTTGGCAACTCCCTTTCCTCATCCTAAACCATGCCCACCCTTCCGGTCAAGCAAAAAGAGAAAAGAGGGACAGCGACCATTTTTTTGTCAGGAGTGAGAGGGCATAACTGAGGAACTCATGGTAATCAGGCAATTCGTGAGGATTCATCAGGCCAGAAGTTCTCTTGACAGAAGCATGAATAAGCCACATTCTGAATCCAGCGGGGGTGGGTCCCGTTTTTAAGGCGGTGAAATTAGATGGCGACCACAGATGGGCAATCCCCGCAAGGAAAAGGAATAATCACAACCTCTCACGGTGAGACACACTGACGGCTCGAGAGTTTTACTTGACAAATTAAACCAAGTACTGTATAATAGTTGGTATGAAGTCTGACATCGATTCAGAAGGCCAGGGTTTGGAAGAGAAATCAGACCGCTTTAGGAGTATCTGTCACCAACACGGCTTGAACGTGACTCCGCAGAGAGTTGCCATTTACAGAGAGTTAATCTCATCACGGGAACATCCTTCAGCCACTCTCATATACAGAAGAATCAAGAAATACTTCCCAAACATATCTCTTGCTACAGTGAGTAACACCCTGCTGACTTTCAGCAAAATTGGTCTGGCCAGGATCGTGGGATTCTCTGGAGATCCAAAACGGTTTGACCCAAGACTGCAACTGCATCATCACTTCAGGTGCATTCGGTGCGGGAGAATAATAGATTTCCATAATGATGTTTATGATAAAATAGAAGTGCCTGTCGTAATAAAAAAGAAATTCGTCGTTCTTGAAAAAACAGTGCATTTACAGGGTTTATGTGATGAATGCAGGGTGAATGGGAATGAATTGGAGAGATTCTCTGGCTCCTGAATGTCTGCCGAGCACTGGTCGATGCCCAGAAGGGCGATGTTGGAGGCTATTGATGTACGGCAGGCCTTCACACGCTCGACAAAAGGAGGTAATTTGTGCCAAATAAAGCGCCAGGTACAGCACAGTAGTCTTCTAACCATGTTTTTGCACAAGGAGGAGAAGAATGGCTAAAGTAGCAAGAGAGATGGTAGAGAGGGCCGGGATAAACGTCGACCAGCTACTGGAATTGCTGGTTAAGAACGCCGCGGCTGAGTTGACCACCTACTACTATTACACAATCCTGCGCTGCAATCTCGTTGGACTTGAAGGAGAAACAGTCAAGGAAATTGCAGAGACTGCTCGAATCGAGGATCGGAATCACTTCGAGGCTCTGGTTCCCCGTATTTACGAACTTGGAGGTAAGGTGCCTGAGGATATGAAGGCTTTCCATGATACATCAGCCTGTCCACCTGCCAGTCTGCCGAAAGACCCAACGGATGTGAAGGCCATGTTGACGGTGCTGGTGGAAGCCGAGCGGTGTGCCGTGAGAGGGTATACCCAGATCTGCAATATGACTGCTGGAAAGGACCACCGTACGTACGGCCTTTCTCAGGCTATCCTGAATGAGGAAATTGAACACGAATCTTGGTTCTCGGAGTTTTTGGGCGAAGGACCTTCAGGACATTTCCTGCGCAGGGGGGAAACTTCTCCGTTCGTGTCGAAATTCCTCAAGTGATCAAAATGAGCTGAGGGGATCTCAAGAACACATCTTGGAATCCCCTCATCATTTTAGCGCATTGGATACGGAAGGTATCGAAAGATGGTGAAGTTCACCAAGCAGGAGCTTGTCCTGTATGATGGTAAGGATGGAGCTTCGGCGTTCATTGGCTTCAACGGAAAAGTATACGATGTATCAAGTAGCTTTCTCTGGCAGAACGGAAATCATCAAGTGCTTCACGATGCAGGATGTGACCTGACTGACAGCCTTGCTGAGGCCCCGCATGGTCCCGAGATGCTTGACAGATTTCCAGTCGTCGGCATCCTGGAGGATGACTGAAGCTTTCGTCTCATTCTTCTTCCCATTGACCTACACGGTCTGAGTGACACGGATAATCTCTCATCTTGACGAAACCGGTGAGTAAGCAATAATGGTGCGTGTCCACAATATGGTCCAAGTATGAAGATGAGATCACTGAAATCGGGGTGAGGAGAAATCTCGCCAACGAGAGAGGCAACGACCCCCAGAGCCGAGCGCGATCGTTTTCGGTAACTTTCACACGTCAATACAGACAACTTCCAGAATGGAATATCAGGTTGGTATAGCGCTGCTGCTGACGGCGGGTGCCGGTCTCTCTACGACCTTTGGAAGTGTGTTGGGTCTTGCGGTAAGAGAACCTGGTCCGCGATTCATGGGTTTTACGCTTGGCTTCTCGGCAGGGGTGATGATTTTGGTATCGTTTGTTGAACTGCTGCAAGGAAGCATCGAGTCTATTGAATTCCTGCCAGCATTATTGGGTTTTTTCTTGGGGATGGCAGGCATCTTTTTCATCGACCTGTTGGTTCCTCATGAGTACATAGGTCAGCAAGACTATGCTGACGATCGGTCTGTCGAGCGTCTGAAGCGCACTGGACTGTTAGTAGCGTTTGGAATAGGAATTCACAACTTTCCTGAAGGTATGGCGACCTTTGCGGGCTCACTCAAAGACGTGAACGTGGGAATCGCGATTGCGGTGGCGATTGCCATTCACAACATTCCGGAAGGTTTAGCCGTATCCGCCCCAGTCTATGCGTCCACTGGTAGCAGACGCAAGGCGTTTCTTTGGTCATTCCTCTCCGGGGTGAGCGAGCCTGCTGGTGCTGCGTTAGCCGCGTTAGTGCTTCTGCCTTTTTTGTCTGCTACCGTCCTTGGCTGGATTCTTGCAGGCGTTGCAGGTATTATGGTTGCAATTGCCCTTGACGAACTTGTCCCCGCAGCGAAGTCTTTCGACACTGCACACATGCCGATTCTTGGTGTGATTACTGGCATGCTAATAATGGCAGTCAGTCTGTGGCTGCTGAAATAGCGGCCTGATTCAGGGAAATTCCAGGATAGGATCTCCGGAATTGTGCGTAGTTCAAAAGCACCAAAAGGGAGTACATCCACACATCTGCAGGATATAGAGAGACAGAAGTGGCGGCGTCCTGCCTCGGCCCCGACACTTTTCGTTCCAATCTCCTACTTGGCTGCTGTAGTCGGCTTTGAGACATTTTCTTGTATTGCAGAAAGTCTGGGAGACACAACTGTGACAACCTGGCAACGGGTAATCCGCACGCACATCCGTAGGAGATGTGGAGTAGTATTGATGTATCGGTTTGTTTTGTGGAGATGGAGACCTGGATGGGACTGAAAGCATTTCCGAGTTGCTCTTGAGAGTTAATCGTTATTTCAAGGTTTGACCCCAGTCCCGCTTTGTTCGGCGGTTGAGGCAGGTGTGTGCAGTGGAGTGGTGTCGTTTCTCCGTAAGCTCATACCGATTAAGCACTTAGACTGAGATTTTTCCCTTCATGTTGTCGCAGTTGGACTAAGAGGAGCCCGCACTCAGGAGGAGAATCGGTAGGCGAAGGAGAGTCAGAAGAAGTGAGTAGACGCTTTACATAAGACGTTGGTAAACATACAGTTACAGATGAATTCCGGCAGCTCTCCTTCATTCGGAAGAAGTAAAATGGCGTATCCGCAGGGCTCAGCTGGGACAGGGTTGACCAAGGGTAGACTGAGACAATTCGAGTTACGCAAAGCGTTTGCTGACGCTCATCGCTGGGGTCGAATCGAAGGACGCGGCCGAGCTGCCCCGGTATACTGGCCGTAGGAGCTCTTGGTGCGTAATTCGTGCAGGATGGATCATTATCTCTGAAACCTGAGAGTGTTTAGTACAAGTTCCTTGTAAATGATGAGTCTTCTCAGGGCATAATCACCGAGAAGCTGGACGGCAACTGTAGTGGGATATGCGCCTCTCTCTTTGACGGTTGCCAGGAAGAGAAGACTGCAGAGTCGAGCGCAGGTTGCGAAAAGGAATAGCAGATGGTAATTGATCAGAGTGAGGCCAAATACATGGATCTTCGTCGTGCTGAGGGCTTGGGCGATGAATCCGCCACAGAGAGACGCCACAAATCCAAAAACACCTGAAAATGTTGAGAAGACTGCAAAATAGCTTTCCTTCAGTTCCTTGTCCTCGGTGAGACTGAAAAGGATGCTGAAGAGACTGAGGTTGATTCCAGACCAGAATATGCCGGTGAAGAATGCATCAATCCAGATAGGTAGGAGATAATCCTTGCGTGCAAATAACCAGATTGCCGGCAGGAAAGCTGCACAGAAGAAGTTCATCGTGAGCACTGGCTTTGACTTGAAGTGATCGATGGCTCGACCCCACAGAATCTGAAAGACTAGGCTGGTTACGCTGGCGATGATTGAGTAGAAGGCAATGTTGGAGTAAGACATGTCGAGGTTGGTGAGCATATGGACAAGGTAGAAAGGGGAGGCGAGGCCGGCTAGCAGATACCAAAAAGAGACGAACCTGAGTAGGTTCCTGAAGTTCTTGTCCGCGAGCGGAGATAGAAATACCTGGGTGATGCGAGCCCTTTTCTTCGGTATCGGTGGTTCAGGCTGTATGCGGAGAACGCCTGCGGCAATTGTTGAAGATGCTGAAGCGCCAGTATAGAGGAGCCCGAGTCCCCTGCCGAGCGAGCCGAGCAATTCATAGGTATCGAGGATTCGTCCGCCGACGATGTTGGCCATCATACCGACAGCGTTGAGAATCATATTCCTGATGCCGAAGTAGCGCCCACGGACCTCTTTAGGCACCAAATCACTCATCCAAGAGAGCCACGCATTACCGGACAGACTCATGAAGATATTATGTAGGACGATTAGCGTGAAGAATAGACCATGGTCCACACGGATGTTCAGGATCAACAGCAGTGCAAACACCAAGAACACTCCCCGCCCAAATCCTGAGAACACCACACACAGTGTGCGGCGGCTCTTCATGAACTTGGCTAGATAGACTGAGAAGAAGGCACATCCCGTGAAGAAGGCGGGTATGGCAGAAAGGAAACCAATGCCTACATTGTTGAGGCCTATGTAAAGGGCAAGGCTTGTCAAGAACAAGCCAGATGTCAGGTTGATGTGGATCTGGGCAAATACCCCTTCAACGACGGAAATTCTCAGCCCAAAGGTTGTACGGTCCATTCTTGAGCAAAGGAGCAATATGCATCAAGCGTTCGATTATAGCAGAGCTATCCACGGAGTCAATGCGAGGTCTGGACTTTTCATTTGATTCATGGTATGTATCAGTTCTAATCTATGACTATGACTGAAGAAGCGATCGTGGTTAATGGTCTCACAAAAGACTTCAAGGGATTTATCGCTGTCGACGGAGTCTCCTTTCAGGTGAAAATGGGTGAGAACTTCGGGTTTCTTGGTCCAAACGGCGCAGGCAAGACGACAACAGTGAAGATGCTGTGCACTCTCCTGCGTCCGAGTGGTGGAAATGCCCAGGTTGCAGGATATGACATCGTGCGCGATCAAAGCCAGGTCCGCAAATCGATCGGTATCATCTTCCAGGAGCCTTCATTGGACGATCGGCTTACTGCTCGTGAGAATCTTCGTTTTCATGGAATCATCTACAAGGTACCCGGCAAAGAACTTCCTGCGCGGATCAACCGGTCACTGGAATGGATGGAACTCGAAGACCGAGCGGATGACTTAGTACGCAACTTTTCGGGTGGTATGAAGCGAAGACTTGAGATCGCACGAGGCCTACTCCATTTACCCAAAATCCTTTTTCTGGATGAACCGACTCTGGGACTTGATCCACAGACACGAAACCGAATTTGGGAGTATCTGCTCAGACTACGTCAAGATGCAAATGTGACACTGTTCCTGACCACGCATTATATGGATGAAGCGGAGCACTGCGACCGAATCGCAATCATCGACCACGGAAAGATTATCGCTCTTGATACACCGCAAGAATTGAAAGCACAGATGCGCGGAGACCTGGTTGATCTTCAGACTGGAGATGACGCGTTGACTGAGAAGGAGTTGGTAGCGAAGCACGGCATTATGGTCCGTGGTGACTCGCAGGGTCTGCATTTCGAGGTTCCGAACGGTGCAGAGTTCATCCCCAAGCTCGTGCGAGAGCTGACGGCGGATGTCATAGCAGTGAGTACTCGGCGTCCCACTCTGGATGATGTATTTCTGAAACTGACTGGCCGTGAAATAAGAAATGGCAGCCTGAGCGGCCGTGACCGGATGAGAAACAGACTGCAAAGGATTGGCCGAAGATGGAGGTGATTGATTTCTCATGCATTTACATGATTTGGCTACGGGATACTATCCGCTATTTTCGCGAGAAGAGCCAACTCTATGGTTCAATAGCCAGGCCGGTTCTGTGGTTATTCGTTCTGGGGATGGGGTTGCGCGGATCATACCAGCATACTGGGGACTTCAGTTACACACAGTTCATCTTCCCGGGCATCGTTGCCATGACGATTATTTTCACCTCGATTCAATCCGCGATCTCGATTATCTGGGATCGAGAATTTGGCTTTTTGAAAGAGATTCTGGTCGCACCGGTTCCGCGCACGTCGATTGCCATTGGTAAGGGTCTGGCGGGCACCACACTATCACTCATTCAAGGTTCGATCATTCTGCTGCTGAGTCCGCTGGTTGAGGTACACTTCCCGGTTGTGCATCTATTGCCGATTCTTCTGGTTATGGGTGTTCTCTCGTTTACTCTGACTGGAATCGGCATCGTGATTGCGTCGCGAATGGCTTCCTTCCAGGGGTTCGGCACGATTATGAATTTCGTAATCATGCCGATGTGGTTCCTGAGTGGTGCTATGTTCCCACCAACCGGTGTGCCGGGATGGTTGAACGTCCTCATACGAGGCAATCCTCTTACCTACGGCGTAGATTTGCTGCGCTGGCTGATTCTCGGGTTTTCCTATTATACACCTTGGTTCGGTCTGATTCTATTGATGATGTTCGGGTTCGTGGTCACCTCTGCTGCGATCTTCTTCTTCAATCGTGGCGAATACTAAAAAGAGGGACAGCGACCATTTTTGGCAGTGGAGTGGTGTCGTTTCTCCGTAAGCTCATACCGATTAAGCAGTTAGACTGAGATTTTTCCCTTCACGTTGGGGCAGTTGGACTGAGAGAAGGCCGCACTCAGGGGAGAATCAGTGGGCGAAGGGGAGACATCTTAAAGGAAGACAGCGATCATTTCCTTGCTAGTCAGGGGTTGCTCACTGTAAGTGGGAAATCTGTAGAGAAATCTGTAGAAACCTGTAGTGTAGAAACCTGCAGCAGAATGTGTAGTGCAGTAGAATCTGAATCTGTAGCAATTGAGTAATTCGGTAGTAATTTGGAAATGGGCAGTGGATGGGCCTGAAGTTCTCTTGACACTACCAACAGATCGTATCTTCACCACAGGAAGGGCTAGACATGATTGGTAATGACTTGATAAATACTTCACATAACATGTTTAGAAACCATATAGTTACATGCAAACTCCGCCAGCTCTCTTTCGTTCACGAGAGTTACCGCCGACCATCTGCAAGGCTGAACGAGGGTAGAATTAATCTATAACACGTTGAGGCAGTGGGAGTTACGTAAAGCGTTCACTGACTCTTCTTTTTCACGTAGATCTCTTCTGAGTAAACGAATTTCCTTGGAGAAGATTCTTGAGTAAGACCGAGCGGTTGACTTATTTCGTTGTTAGACTGTACTGGGCAAAGCTCCAAAGAGTTGCGGAACATAAGCTGAACTCATGGATGAGAAGCATGTAAGCCACCGAGGACTCTGGCTGAGGGATGCATGTCTCCGCTTTATTGGCAGCTTGCCCAGAGAGCAAGGTGCGTATTGTGCTGCCAAGACCGCATATAGTTGTTGTGTAGAAGCCATATGACCCATGTTAGAAAAACAATAAGAACCTGAGCAATGATACAGTATTCTAAACTTGCACAACCCCGATTAAGGAGAATAGAATGACACGGAACTATCGTTTTCTGTTTGGGATTGCCATCCTCACTCTTACTCCTGTCTCAGCTTTCCTGGCAACTCGATCGCTTGCTCAGGAAGAGACTCTGGTCGGTGAAGGATTCCACAGCGGCGGCTATGGTGGACCGGTCTGGAAAGCGGGATTGCTCAATGGCAAAGTCGGAATGTTTTCGGGTGGGAGAGGGGCATGGATAATCAATCGTAGATTTGCCATTGGAGGTGGTACCTATGATTTGATAACTGATGTGGAATCAGACGAGGCTAGCAGCAATGGGGAGCCGCTCCATATTGATCTTGAATACGGTGGACTTGAGATGGAGTACATTCACCACTCTGAGAAACTGCTTCATTGGACAATCCACACAATGCTTGGTGGTGGAACAGTCAGCCTCCTAGAACACCATCCAAGTAGGACAGTCGAAACCGACAACATTTTCGTAGTTGAGCCCAGTTTGAATATGGACATCAATGCCAGCAGTTGGTTTCGCATCGGGCTAGGCGCCAGTTATCCTATGGCTATGGGGCTGGATTTGGGAGGAATCACAAATTCGGATATAAATGGTCCTTCTGGTTTGATAATCTTGAAATTTGGCAGCTTCTGAAGCTGAAGGATATAGACCGCCAGTTACTCACTGGTCGGTTTTGACTCTTGAGTTCGCTGGAAGGTATCAGCCTAACGTTCAGAATACCTTTAATCCTAGGAACTCGTATACATCGTTCGGAAGCATGGTCAAGAGCCCCATGGAGAGCAGGGGAGGATTGCGCGGGGGGATCAGAAATCGAGACCACCCAGCCGGCCAACCACCGCTGACAGCAGCTGGGGGAAATCATGCAAGTAGCCTACTACTCTCTCACGCTTATCTATTCTAAGCAAGAGTTGATACAGACCTAGAACAGTCCGGTCTGATTGCCCTGATCCATTGCGGTCCATCCTGACAAATTCAGGATGCATATAGGAGACAGTTCTGAAATGGCCACGATTTGACCTCATAGTTAGGTACTCTCGTGGCGGGAGAACGGGGGCTTGACAGACCAGTTTTTATGTGTTATAATAGAGTGGTGAATCTCAAAACCATTGGACTGTAAAGATCTTCTCCTGGTTCATCCCCTCAGGTCCGCATAATCGGGTCCGAACGAGTTTCCTTTTGCTGGTAGGGTGAAGAAGCGAACGCAACCAGTGCGAGCCACCATTCCGCAGGTGTTCGTGTCCATCGATTCAGATGACTCGGTCATGAAGAAGGTGGATAGACAGGAGAAAGATTATGGCTGGTCGGTTGATGATTAGAAGTTGAGGAGGTAATAGTATGGCAATTAAGAACAGAGACAAAGTAAGATTGCGGTACGTGGGGAGGTTGGAAGATGGGACCATTTTTGACCGGGGAATCACCGAATTCGAGGTGGGTGAGGGCTTCATTGTGAAAGGACTCGAGGAAGAAGTAGTGGGAATGGAGAAAGGTGAGAGAAGACAGTTTACTCTTCCCCCGGAGAAGGCATTTGGAGATCGTAGAGAAGGATTCAAAAAAACCTTTTCCAAGCGTGATTTTGAACGAAGAGAGTTTAACAGAGGAGATCCGATCAGAGTTCGGACCAAGACCGGTCACATTGCGCACTGTCTTGTGGAGGAAATAACCGAAGACGAAATGATCGTGGACCTTAACCATCCACTTGCAGGAAAGACTCTGAAGTTTGAAGTGGAGGTTATTGAGGTAAACTAATCAAGGAAGAGAATGATTCAGGGACTGCCCGCTGCTCGGAATGGAATTCCCTGCAGCACGAATTACTCTTTTCTCAATGTGGGGGATGTTTCCGTCCGATTTCTTCTCTAAGATAGAGTGGCGTCAAGGGACTAAGGGAGGTAATAATGGCTAGAGTGACGAAAAGAACAGGTTCAGAAGTAGAGTTTGATCGATCGAAGCTGGAAATATCGCTGAGGCGAGCCGGGACTTCGGAGTCAATGGCCCGTGAGGTAGGCTCCAAGATCGAACAGGTGGTTTCCGAAGTTGACCCGGGTAGAGGTCTAACTACCAAGGATCTGCGCTCAGGCGTGGTTTCTGAACTTAAGTCAATGGACGCATCGGCCGCCGAACGCTACCAAAACACACATCGGCTGACGGCAAAGGCCTCAGACAAAGTAGAGAGCCACGTCTGCCAGCTCCATCCAGGTACTATGAGGAGCCTGGAACTCAGTCCTGGTGCTTCATTACGGCTGGAACATGCCGGAAAATCTCAGACGGTGGAGGTGGAGGAGTCATCCTCAGCAGGGCAGAGGGAGATACATCTCCATAACGAGGCCTTGCGGGCATTGGAGACTCCCCCGAACACTAGGTTGGCTGTGCGTAAGTGAGCTCGCCGAAATTGTGTCCAGTTCTCCTCTGTGCTGAACGGTAACAGAAATTTGAAGTGGTTGTTGTGGCGAGGAGAATGGGAAAAGAAAAGAAGTGCCTCTCTTTTTCTTCTGAGTAGGTAACCAGCAAGACTGACGCGTAGATTGTACTAAGTGCAGTACAAGAGGAGGTAATGATGGCACAGGCAAGACATGGTGACACCGTGAAGGTCCACTATACGGGTAAATTGGAGGATGGCAAGATATTTGATACTTCCACTAACGGCGATCCTCTGCAATTTGCGATAGGCGAGGGTCAGGTAATTCAGGGCCTTGAAGAAGCTGTGATCGGGATGAATCCAGGTGAATCAAAAACGACCAGAATCCCAGCGGACAAAGCATATGGACCACATCGTAAGGAAAAGGTGATAGAGCTGGATCGAGACCGATTTCCTGAGAACTTGAAACCAAGACTAGGTCAACAGCTAGAGATCCGTCACGCGGACGGTCGAAAGACTGCGGTTACGGTGACCGGTGTATCCGAATCGATGGTGATGTTAGATGCCAACCACCCTTTGGCCGGGAAAGACTTGACTTTTGACATCCAACTTCAGGAGATTGTGTGATTCTTCAAGTTGGGTAAACATGCCACTACGATCTTGCAGAGCGGACAAGGAGAGGATCAAAAAATGGCAGCAGTATGAGCAAAACTTGGACATAAAGAGAAGAGGAAAGATCGTTGAAATAAAAATCACAAGTATAGCTGTTGAAGACGGGGACACAATGTTGCGCAAGTGCACCTGCGAAGGGGAGGATTTCTCTCCGCCTCTAACCTGGAATGCAGTTCCCGAGAGCACAAAAAGTATTGCTCTCATCCGTTGTGACTCTGATGCAACAATGGGAACGTTCGTACACTGGGAGCTCTTCAACCTGCCGCCCGACACTGCACAACTTCCTGATGCAACGTATGAAAACGGTGCGTACAAAGCTAGGCAATTGCAGAATGACATTCAGGTGAATGCAGTATGTATCTACAACTGGAGGCAAAGACCTCACGAATGTGGAGGCGTAATATGAGCTGGCAGAATGAACTTAGAAAGAGCATTCAGACCCTGGAGCAGTTGAAGCGGTACGTGAAGTTTACTCGAACAGAAGAGAAACAGGTGAAGAAGGTTATAGAGAGGCATCCCATGAGGATCACACGGTACTACATGTCCCTAATCGACCAGGACGACCCATTCGACCCACTCAGAAAGATGATTGTACCTTCGGTCGAGGAATTGAACCTCGCTGGCTCGTATGATCCAAGCAATGAGAAAGCCAACACAATAATGCCTGGGATACAGCATAAATACCCACAGACAGTACTCATACTAGCCACGAATAGATGCGCCGGTTACTGCAGATACTGCTTTCGAAAGAGATTGGTGGGCCTTGGCAGTCAAGAAATATTGCGCAGACTCAGTAGTGCACTGAAATACATTGAAGAGCACGAAGAGGTCAACAACGTGTTGATTAGTGGTGGTGATCCATTTATGCTGCCGACCAGAGTAATAAGGGGATTCCTGGAAGAGCTCTCCTCTGTTCGTCACTTGAATTTCATCAGATTTGGAACACGAACGCCTGCGATGTTCCCGGACAGGTTTTTGGAGGACGAAGAACTACTTGCTATACTACAGAAATACTCAAAGAAGACGAGGAGAATATATGTGGTCACTCAGTTCAACCACCCCAGAGAGATTACTGACAGGGCGACAGATGCGGTGAGCAGCCTTATTAAGTGTGGAGTAGTCTTGAACAATCAAACGGTACTTTTGAAGGGAGTCAATGATGATGGAGATGTACTTGGAAAACTACAGAAAAAACTGGTGAGCATTGGCGTAATTCCATACTACGTTTTCCAGTGCAGACCGGTCAAGAGAGTCAAACATCAGTTTCAGGTCACGTTGCGG
>LRSK01000047.1 GCA_001563325.1 Candidatus Thorarchaeota archaeon SMTZ1-83 | reverse complement strand
TCCTACTTGCCTCCAAATATGACACATGAATCGAGTTTTATGATTCTACGGGAGAGGATTTCCCATAGAGTGTGAACAATGTTAAGAAACGTTGCAACAGAAGTGTACATGAGTGAACAAGGTATAAGCAAAGAATCAAATGTCCTCGTATCTCCCGGGCATGAATCACTAGGTCTTTGAGCTGTTGAAGAATGGATGCCAAGAGTCCTCGAAAGCTGATTGTCCTCGCGATTGTTACTCTCTTCGTCTTGAGCCTTTTTCATTTCACACCCGTGATTGGTCAAACTCTCCCAACAGACCTAAGCGGCATAGACATTGCTCTCTACTATGGAGATCCATCTTCAAGTACAAGTAGCAGGACAGCACTACAGTTCATGTTCAATTGGATGAATGCCTCAGTAGATATTCTCTATGCTTCAGATATCAATGATGGCGAGCTTGCTGGTTATGATATGATAGTGGTTCCTGGAGGTTGGGCTGGAACGTACAATGTAGACCTTGCCGGAACTGGCATAACCGAGATTAGGAAGTTCGTCCGAGATGGTGGTTCATACTTCGGGGTGTGTGCTGGGGCTTACTTTGCTTGTGACAAGTTGCTCTGGGAAGGTGACGTCATTGAGTATCCATTGAACCTCTTCGAAGGATATGGCATAGGTGCCGTTGACGAAATAGCTCCTTGGCCGACCTATGCCATGGCTGAGATTGTTACAAACCGAGCCTCTACTCTCATTGACCTATCAGAAGAGCCAGCGAATTATTCAGTGATGTACTATGGAGGCCCATGGTTTCAGCTGACCGACCAAGAAGGAATCTACACCCTGGCGACATACAGCGCAAACAATGAATCTGCGATGATTGCATTCGAGTATGAGGAAGGAAGAGTGTTTCTCTCCGGGCCTCATCCAGAATGGGAGGAAGGCTCTAATCGCGATGGCTGCACGTGGGAGAATTTCTTTGATGACCAGGGGTCCGAATGGGACCTGATGCTCAAGATTTCCTTGTGGTTGACTGAAGGATTGACGACGTCTACGACAACCACTACAACATCAACCGACACAATCAATTCTCAGAGCGGTTTGATTGCACCGGATTCACTGCTACTGATAGTGGCACTTGGAAGTGCTACCTTAGTCATAGCCATACTCATAAGACGCCGGACATAAAACACGTCAGTTCAACAAGAAGACAGCAGGTTTTGAATGCCAGATCGGCTGAAAGTACATGTTCAGTGATGTTCACAGGTGTTCGGTGGCTTTTAATCTGTGTACACCTAAGTATATCGTCGAATCAACTTCAGGATGTGACATTTGTGAGAAATAAACAAGTCCTCCTATCACTGATAATGGTGTGGTTCATGATTCTTCCCGTGCTAGCTTTCGTACCGACCACTTCCGGAGCGGCCACGGGAGCGGCTGTACAGACCAAGACAGTCAAGATAGGCATGGTCGAAGAACCGCTTTGGTTGAACCCTGTTATGGCCACGACAATCAGTGACACGATTGTTGGGTATAACTGGATTTGGGACCCATTAGTCCGATGGGACGACGACTGGGGAATTCAGCCATGCCTAGCAGAGAGCTGGGATTGGGCTGCAAATGGAAGCCAGATTACGTTCCATATCGATCCTGATGCGAGGTGGCACGATGATACTCCATTCACTGCTCACGACGTGAATTGGACTCTGTTCGCTTGGACGTGGCTTGGATTCTGGGTAGGGCAGACACCTCGTATTGATCATAGGAATATCCGCGTCCTGGATGACTACACGATTGTCCTCAACTTTGTGGACTCTGGCTATGAGAACATCTGGAAATGGGATCCATACGCTCCGTTCTCAGTTAGGCAACGCCTTGAATACAACGGGACGCCTGTATCCGTCAACAAGGAGCAATTCCTTACTGGTATGACCTATGTTCCAATCTTGGCAAAGCATCTGTGGAACCCGTTGACATGGGACGACCCAATCTATGGAACAAATTCGACTTACTTCAAGGACTGGTGGATGCAAGACTGCATCTGGTGGGGAATGCTCTCCCCAGATTGGCCGACTCCCATGGCAGGAACGGGTCCATTTAAGTTCGTAGAACATAAAATCGGGCAGTACTTGTCCCTAGAGAAGAACGCCAACTATCATATACGCGCTCCGAAGATTGACGAGATGCTACTCATCTTCTACGATTCGGTTGAGTTCATGACGGGGGCGTTGAAGACGGGAGAAATTGATCTCTGCGAAACGAGCCCTCAATTGTCGGATGTTGCTTTCGGACCAGAGGTGACCATCAACGAGAACTCGGAACTTGCGTGGCAATCACTCCTCGTGAACCAGTGGTTTAAGTACCTGAATGGATCATCTCCGTTCAGCAGCGAAAGGCATCATGCTCTGCTTGACCCCGCAGTCAAGAAGGCAATGCAGCAAGCTATCGACAAGGACACTATTGCGGAAGTCGCGTATCTTGGACACGCGAGAGGCGCCGATTCAGTAATCCACAGCGAACTCAAGTGGCACAACGATGCCCTGATCAAGTTTCCAAGTGGTGTTAACGAAGCAAAGGCGACACTGGAAGCGGCTGGCTGGACACTGGTTGACGGTGTCTACGAGAAGGACATCGGAGGAGTGGTCGAATCGCTAGCTTTCGACCTCAAGTATCCCGTTGGTTTCCCACCAACCCAGACCGCAGTTCAGCTCATAAAGTCCTACCTCGACGCTGCAGGGTTTGACATTACATTACAGCCAAGAGAGCTAACGACGTTCAATGAAGACCTTACTTCCGAAGAATGGAACTACGATCTAGCAATAGGCATCTGGTCCCAGATTCCAGACCCGAATAGTATGAATCAGTATTTGACTGCTGGAGCATTGAACTATAGCTTCGTCAATCCGAACGGCATGAATCTTACCCGGGTCAACCAGATCTACAAACAGCAGCAGTTGGTCGGTGACGCGGAAAGAGCACTTCTCATCGATGAGTTGCAGCAGGTTGTCTATGACGACTCCAGTGTAATAGTGCTCGTTGAGTACAACGACATCGAGCTTTACAGAAACGATCGATACAACTTCACTCACACAGATTGGATGAGCGGGGTGCTGTCCATATGGAACACCAACGCTTGGCTCGATGTTGATGTGCCGACCCAGCCCACTACCACGACCACAACAGGAACTACAACAGATACAGGTGAGGGGCCACCTCCGTTACCGATGGAGATAATACTGGCAGTCAGTGCAGGAGCTGTCATCTTGGTTATAGTGATAGTGTACGTTGTAAGACGAAAATAGCGGCAGAAACAACTATCTGAGAGTTTGAACAGACACATGGTGTCTGTTCACTCCTCCCTTTTTTCCAAATGTCAGACAGAGTGATACTCCATGGCACTTCGGGACATCTTGATAAAGCGTATACTTCAGGCTATTGCAACTGTTTTCATTGTTCTTAGCATAGACTTCGTCATATTCCATATACTGCCTGGCGATCCAGCGACGTTCTTGGCCAGAAACCCTAATATAAGCGCGGGTGCACAGGAGGCGCTCATTAGACAATTCGGTCTTGACAGACCCCTGTGGGAACAGTACATTCTGTTCCTAGCGAACTTCTTGGTCCTAAACCTTGGAATCTCATTCCACTATCAAACAGATGTCGGCCCAGTGCTTCTCGAGCACCTGGGAAATACGCTTCTCTTGGCGTTGCCGGCTACTATTGTTGCCATCATTGTTGGAATATGGGTTGGGAAGAATGCTGCATGGCGGAGAGGTGGTGCGGCGGATGCCCTTGGCCTTTTGTTCTCATTGGTAACCTATGCAATCCCCACGTTCTGGTTGGCGATGGCCATGATTATGGTATTCTCCTTCGGTCTGGGCTGGTTTCCCGCAACACCGGGACTGGTGACTCCGGGCTTGGACCACACTGGTGATCCCATAGGCCTAATCATTGACATGATAGGGCATCTTATGCTTCCTTGGACTGTACTGATAATTGCGATTCTTGGTGCATTTGCACTAATTACCAGGAATGCCCTTCTTGATGTACTGAGTGAAGACTTTATGGTGACAGCGAAAGCAAAGGGACGGAATGAAAAAGACCAACTCAATAAGGAAGCAATGCCGAACGCAATGATACCAATAACCACTGTCGTAGCTCTCCAACTGGGTTTCTCTGTGACTGGTGCCCTCCAGACAGAGGTGGTTTTTTCATTCCCAGGAATTGGCAATCTCATCTGGCAAGGAGTCTTCTATCGAGACTATCCGCTCCTGCAGGCCGCCTTCTTCATGATCACCATCGTAATCGTAGCTGCCAACTTGGTGGCGGATTTCATATACTACTATCTGGACCCAAGGATTCGAGTCGGCGTGGAGTTTCAGATAGGAGAAGAAAGAGCCAGCCCTCGCGAATGGTTGAGAAGCAAGTGGTTACCCATCGCGAATATCATCATCCTAGTTTCCGTCCTTCTTGCCTTCTTGCAGCTTGTACCGAGTGGCTCTCCGATAGAAGGACTGACAATAGGCATCTTGGTTTCGATGTTCTTCTCTGCCGTTGCTAGATGGAAGAGTGTGGCTTGGTTCATTCGAACAAGACTAGCACCCTATAGCCCCGCAAACCTCATACATGCATGGAGTCACAACCGGGCCCAGATTCTAGTGCGCCTATCCATATTGGCTTTGCTGTTGAATGTAGTTGTGCTTCTGGCGGCTGCCATGAGTGGGCTGTTTGACCTTGAATGGTCTGTTTCTTGGGGCATGACATTCTTGGGTATGGGAGTCTTTCCACCCTCCGGTGCCATTGAAAACGGAGCGCCGTTGTCACTAGTGACATCCTCGCTCGGTCATCCCTTGGTCACTCAGATTGCCCTAGCCGGAATAGTCCTGGGAAGGGTTGTTGCGAGAAGGAGAAGCATGAGCCTAACGGCAAGCCAGTTCTTTGGCTCAAAGATGGGTGTTGCTGGATTCAGCCTCGTGATTCTCTTCGCAGGCATGTCTCTGTTTGGTGACCTGATAGCACCCTATGATCCTGAAGAGTTCTTCACGGGGGGGTTGTATCAATCTCCAGATCCCACTCCAACTGACCATTTGTTCCTACTCATTCTGGGACCAATGCTATTCTTAGGCGGCGCCTTGATTTGGATACTGCTTGACAGAAAGGGAGAAACGCCATTACCCCGGTACATAGTTTCCATTATGTCTGGTGCATTGACACTCCACATTGCACTAGTACTGGGAATGCAATCTTGGAGGGTGGAGAACATTCAGACTCTTCTTCTATCTTCAGTATTAGGATTAGTCGGCTTGTACCTGGTCGTGGGGAATGTGCTTCGCCATAGAACAGAGGTCAGCTTCCAAGGACTGCAACAACATGTGGCGCGCATCGTGGTGGCAGTTGTCGGAGTGGTTGGTGTCGCCTTCATCGTTCAAGGAACTCTGTCACTAGTATGCTATGCCCCCACAGACTTTCCGGGTTTCCACATAATGGGAACTGACCAGCTTGGTAGGGATGTCTTTAGTCAACTGGTCATAGGTACCAGAGTCACACTCATTGTCGGGCTTGTAGCGACGGCGATGTCGGTACTCATCGGAACCATAGTGGGACTTGTTGCAGGCTACTACGGAGGAGTCATTGACTCCTTGCTAATGCGATTCACTGACGTCTTCTTCGTCATACCAAGCTTGCTGTTGATGATAATCATGGCGGCTGTGCTCGGGCCTTCCATAGTAACAATGATCCTAGTGATTGGAATCTTCTCTTGGACGACAACAGCTAGAATTGTACGTGGTCAAGTGCTTACCATAAGAGAACGCACGTACATAGAAAGGGTCAGAGCAGTCGGATGAGGCAGCCTCTATGTAATAGGCAGGCATGTTCTTGCTGCAGTGGCGCCGCTCGTCGTTGCCAATACTGTACTTGTGACAGCTTGGGCCATACTCTCTGAAGTCGTTCTCGACTTCTTTGGTTTGGGCGACCCTACATTGATCAGCTGGGGCACAATGTTGTATAATGCATTCAATGGAGGTGCTCTGTTGAACAACCATTGGTGGCTAGTCTATCCTCCGGGTGTGATGGTAGTGCTACTGCTTGTAGGAGTTTCAATGGTGGGCTATGCAATGGACGAGATTGTCAACCCAAGGCTTCGGAGGAGATGATGCTGACTTGACACATGCTAGTGCCGGTGAACAACAGGAGACAAAACCAGTCCTCAAGGTGTCCGGACTTCGAGTGTCGTATCTCACAAAGCAAGGCATGGTCAGGGCTGTTGACAACGTGGACTTCTGCATCGACCGTGGAGAGTTTGTCGGCCTTAGTGGAGAGTCAGGCTGTGGGAAGACGACCACGGCCATGGCCATAATGAGACTCTTGCCTCGTGAGGGAATAATCGAGGGAGGCGAAGTTGATTTCAATGGTATGAATGTTCTTGCCTTTGCGAAAAGAAACATCGAGGCTTTCAGGTGGAAGGACGTTTCAATGATTTTCCAGGGGGCAATGAACGCCTTGAACCCAGTCCACCGAGTAGTCGACCAGATGATTGATGCCATTCGTATCCACGAAGATATTTCAAAGGAGAAAGCTAGGGAAAGAGCGATTGAGCTCGTTGAGTCGGTGGGCATAGAACGCTCTCGAGCAAGTGCGTACCCACATGAGCTTAGCGGCGGGATGAAACAGAGGCTAATGATAGCCCTGTCACTTGTCCTTCCCCCGACCCTCGTCATTGCTGATGAACCTACGACTGCACTGGATGTCATGATCCAAGCGCAAATACTCGACCTTTTCAGGCAGCTTAGAAACAAGACAAGCCTCTCACTTCTCATAATCACTCACGACCTCTCAGTTCTCGCCGAAACATGCGACAAAGTGATCATCATGTATGCTGGAAAGATTGTGGAGGAGGCTCCCACGGACAAACTGTTCAATGAACCAGCCCATCCGTACACGAAAAAGCTCATCGCCTCGTTTCCGAGCATTCTAGCAGACAAGGAGATAGACTACATTCCGGGCAATCCCCCAGATCTTATCGACCCACCTAGCGGCTGCAACTTCCATCCTAGATGCGACTACGCAATTGACATCTGTGCTCAGAAGGAACCACCGCTGGATGATGAAGACGGTCATCGCGCCGCGTGTTTCAGGAGGCATGAAATCTAGTGTCGGATGTAGTCCTTGAAACCCGGAATATCAAGAAGTGGTTCATCGTCAGGGCCGGCTTCCTTTCAAGTCTGGTTTCTGGCACGCCGGATTCATTCATTCGTGCAGTTGATGGAGTAGATCTTGAGATCAAGAAGGGAGAGATATTCGGGATTGCGGGAGAGAGTGGTTGTGGCAAGACCACGATTGCCAGACTTGTCATGCGCCTTGTAACGCTGACCGAGGGCGAGATTTGGTGCGAGAACGAGAACATCTCGGACATTGCTGAGTCGGAGTTCAAGGACTATCGTAAGAGAATTCAGATGGTCTTCCAAGACCCATACGGATCTCTTAGCAGCAACATGACTGTCGCCGATATCGTGGCAGAGCCTCTCAAGATTCATCACGCAT